>NZ_LZKV01000160.1:0-61689 GCF_001672995.1 Mycobacterium sp. 1482292.6
ACGAGTTCTTCGACGCGCAGCTGTTAGGGCTTACCCGCCGGCGTTGACCGCCGCAGGCGGTGTCGCCGCGCTGGCCGGGTTCAGGTTGGCCAGATGTCCGCTCTCCACCCCCGCCGCCGGGTCGAGTTCGCAGTCGATGATCGACGGTCCCCCGGCGCCGATCGCTTCGGCCAGCGCGGCGCGCAGCTCCGACGGGGTGGTGACGTGATATCCCTTGCCGCCGAACGCTTCCGCGAGCAGCTCGTGGTGCGCCCGGGCGTTCAACACGGTCGGTGCCGGGTCGGAGCCGCGCGCGGCGGTGCCGGGTGCGGCCTCGTCGCCGCGGTAGACGCCGCCGTTGTTGAGGATGACCACGGTGACCGGCAGGCGGTACCGGCAGATGGTTTCGATCTCCATGCCGCTGAAGCCGAATGCGCTGTCGCCCTCGATCGCGACGACCGGTTTGCCGGTTTCGACGGCCGCGGCGATCGCATACCCCATCCCGATGCCCATCACGCCCCAGGTGCCCGTGTCGAGCCGGTGGCGCGGCAGCTCCATGTCGATGACATTGCGGGCCAGATCGAGCGCGTTGGCTCCTTCGTTGACGACATACACGTCCCGGTTGTCCTGCAGGACGGAGCGAATCGCGCCCAAGGCGTTGTAAAACCGCATCGGGTGCGGATCGTCGGCCAGGCGCTCGCGCATCTTGGCGTCGTTGCGGGCTCTGCGCTCGGCCAGCTCGCCGGCCCACTCCGGTGGCGCGGTGATCGGCCGGGCGGCCACGCCGTCACACAGTGCCGACAGCACCGAACCGATGTCGCCGGCCAGCGGCGCGGCGATGCGCTGGTTGCTGTCGAACTCGCAAGCGGCGATGTCCACCTGCACGAATTTGGCGTTCGCGTTCCACTGCGGCGAATCCCCATGGCCCAGCAGCCAATTCAGCCGGGCGCCGACCAGCAGGACGGCGTCGGCCCGCGCGATCGCCAGCGAGCGGGCTGCCGCGGCCGACTGCGGGTGCGAATCCGGAAGTAGGCCTTTGGCCATCGACATGGGCAGGAACGGAATGCCGGTGGTCTCGACGAACTTCCGAATCGCGTTGTCGGCCTGGGCATACGCCGCGCCTTTGCCGAGCACGATCAGCGGCCGCCGCGCTTGGGTCAGCACGTCCAGCGCACGGTCGATCGCGTCGGGCGCCGGCAGCTGGCGGGGCGCGGGGTCGACGACCCGCCAGATCGTGTCCGCCGCGGCGCCGGCGTCCATGGCCTGGCCCAGCACCTCGCCGGGGATGTCCAGGTAGACGCCGCCGGGCCGTCCCGAGACCGCGGTGCGAATGGCGCGCGCGATGCCGCGCCCGATGTCCTCGATCCGGCCGATCCGATAAGCGGCCTTGGCGAACGGCTTCGCGGCGTTGAGTTGGTCGAGGTCCTGATAATCGCCGCGCTGCAGATCCACCTGCGCTCGATTGCTGGAGCCGGAAATCTGAATCATCGGAAAGCAATTCGTGGTCGCGTTCGCCAACGCGGGCAGGCCGTTGAGGAAGCCGGGCCCGGACGTCGTGAGGCACACCCCGGGCCGGCGGGTCAGGAACCCGGCTGCGGCGGCGGCATTTCCGGCCGAGGTTTCCTGGCGGAAACCGATGTAGCGGATTCCGGACGCCTGCGCGACGCGGGCGAGGTCGGTGATCGGGATGCCGACAATGCCGTAGATGGTCTCGACGCCGTTGGCCTTCAGCGCGTCCACCACGAGGTGAAAGCCGTCGGTCAGGCGCGTCGGTTCCGGCGCCGGGATTCCAGATGCCGAAGCTGTGGACATGTGGCGACTCCTCGGATGCGTGCGGTCGGCGGGTGGGTGCGCCGGGGGCGGGTACTGCCGTAGCCATCACTGTGGCCCCAGCGCACACCGCGTGTCCAAGACGAAGGCGCTATCCGGCGATTCGCGTTGTCTATCGTGCCAGGTCAAAGCGCTGTGAGGGCGGTTCGATAGCCGGCGGTTATCGATCGTGAGCGAATCGATATTGGACGGCCGAGAAGGCCGCGCGGCAGGGTTGGCATCGGCAGCCGAAGTGGAAGGAGTGCGGCGATGACATCCGAGGCGATTGACAGCGGCGAGGGGTTGACCGAATCCGCGAGCCCCCGCCTGGCGGACCTGGTCGAGGCGGCGGCGCACCGGTCGCCGGAGGCGCGGGCGTTGGTCGTCACCGCCGACCGCATACCCATCAACTATCGAGACCTGATCGGGCTGGTCGATGATCTGGCCGCCCAACTGGAGGCCGGTGGCCTGCGGCCGGGGGATCGGGTCGCGCTGCGCGCCGGCAGCAACGCCGAGTTTGTCGTCGGGTTGCTTGGGGCGTCGCGCGCGGATCTCGTTGCGGTTCCGCTGGATCCGGCTCTGCCCCTGGCCGACCAGCGGGCCCGCAGCGAGGCGGTCGGTGCCCGGGTGGTGCTCGTCGACCAACCCGGTGACGCCGACAATGATCCGGCCGCGCCGCCGTGGTGGCCCATCGCGGTGACGGTCGGGCCGGACGGCACCGCCCCGGCGGTCAGCCTGGACGCCGCCGCGGCGCCCCGTCGCGAGGTGGCCACACCGCAGGGGTTGCGCGACGACGACGCCATGATCATGTTCACCGGCGGAACCACCGGTGTGCCCAAGATGGTTCCGTGGACCCACCACAACATCGCCGGGTCGGTGGCGGCCATCATCGCGGGGTACGGGCTGGGTCCGCGGGACGCGACGGTGGCGGTGATGCCGCTCTACCACGGGCACGGGCTGCTCGCCGCGCTGCTGGGCACGCTGGTGTCCGGGGGAGCGGTGCTGCTGCCGGTGCGCGGAAAGTTCTCCGCGCACACGTTCTGGGCGGACATCGAGGCCGTCGGCGCCACCTGGTACACCGCCGTCCCGACGATCCATCAAATCCTGTTGGAGCGCGCGCGAACCGAGCAGCCGGGCAGCACGCCCGCCCTGCGGTTCATCCGTAGTTGCAGCGCGCCGCTGACCGCCGAGACTGCCCAGGCGCTGCATGACACGTTCTCCGCGCCGGTGGTGTGCGCATTCGGGATGACCGAGTCGACCCACCAGGTGGCGACGACCGCCATCGACGGTGCTGGGCATAGCGAAAACCCCGGTGCCACACCGGGTCTCGTGGGCCGGTCGACAGGCCCGGAAATCCGGATCGTCGGGCCCGGCGGTCAGGCGCTGCCCGCGGAGGCCGTCGGCGAGGTCTGGCTGCACGGCCCCACCGTGGTGCGCGGTTACCTCGGCGACCCGTCCATCACCGTCGCCAACTTCACCGAGGGGTGGCTGCACACCGGTGACCTGGGCACCCTGTCGCCGGCCGGCGACCTTGTCATCCGCGGCCGGATCAAGGAGCTCATCAACCGCGGCGGGGAGAAGATTTCGCCGGAGCGCGTCGAGGGCGTCCTGGCCAGCCACCCCGGCGTGCTCGAGGTCGGCGTGTTCGGGGTGCCCGACAAGCTGTACGGCGAGGCGGTGGCCGCGGTGATCGTCCCCCGCGGGTCGGCCGCGCCGACGCCCGACGAACTGGCGGCGTTCTGCCGGGACCGGCTGGCGCCCTTCGAGGTGCCGGCCGAGTTCCAGCAGGCCGACGAATTGCCGCACACCGCAAAGGGTTCGCTGGACCGCCGGGCGGTGGCCGAGCGGTTCGGTCGCAAAGCCTGACGCGCAGGCGCCCTAAACGGCGGCGTTCACCCGGGCGGCCGCGGACTCCGGCATCGGTTCGTAGCGGACGAACGACCGGGTGAACGACGCCGCGCCGTGCGCCAGCGACCGCAGGTCGATGGCGTAACGGGTCAATTCCACCTGGGGCACCTCGGCTTTGACCACGGTGCGCTCGTTGCCCGCGGTGTCCGAGCCCAGCACCCGGCCGCGCCGGCTGGACAGGTCACCCATCACCGCACCGACGTAGTCGTCGGGCACCAGGACCGAAATCTCGTCGATGGGCTCGAGCAGCGCCACCTTGGTCGCCGCGGCGGCCTCCCGCAGCGCCAGCGCGCCGGCCATCTGGAACGCGAAGTCCGACGAGTCGACGCTGTGCGCTTTGCCGTCGAGCAGCGTGACGCGGATGTCGACCACCGGGTAGCCCGCGTGCACGCCCTTCTCCATCTGGGCGCGCACGCCCTTCTCCACGCTCGGAATGAACTGGCGCGGCACCGCACCGCCGACCACCTTGTCCACGAACTCGAAACCCGAACCCTCCGGCAGCGGCTCCACCTCGATGTCGCACACCGCGTACTGACCGTGCCCACCGGACTGCTTGACGTGGCGACCGTGGCCTTTCGCCTTGCCGCCGAACGTTTCTCGTAGCGGGACCCGCAGTTCCACGGTATCGACGGTGACCCCGTACCGATTGGCCAGCGCGTCGAGCACCACCCCGGCGTGTGATTCGCCCATGCACCACAGCACGATCTGGTGTGTCTCGGAGTTCTGCTCGATCCGCAGCGTCGGATCCTCGGCGGCCAGCCGCCCCAGCCCCACCGACAGCTTGTCCTCGTCGGTTTTGGCGTGCGCGGCGATGGCGACCGGCAACAGGGGCTCGGGCATGGTCCAGGGCTTCAAGACCAACGGCTCGGACTTGTCCGAGAGCGTGTCACCCGTTTCGGCGCGGCTCAGCTTCCCGATCGCGCAGATGTCGCCCGCGACCACCGTCGCCGCCGGGCGCTGCTGCTTGCCCAACGGGAAGGACAGCACCCCGACGCGCTCGTCCTCGTCGTGGTCGGGGTGCACATGGCCCTGAGAATTGGAGCCGTTGCTGGCACCGAAGAACGACGCAAAATGGCCCGACACATGGACCGTCGTGTCGGGCCTGATGGTGCCGGAGAACACCCGGACCAGGCTGACCCTGCCCACGTACGGGTCCGACGTCGTCTTCACCACCTCCGCGAGCAGCGGCCCGTCCGCGTCACACGTCAGGGTGGCGTGCGGCGCACCGACCGGCGTGAAGACCTCCGGCAGTGGGTGTTCCCTCGGAGACGGGAAGCCGCGCGTGGCGACCTCCAGCAATTCCAGGGTGCCGACGCCGCTGCCGCTGCAGACCGGGATCACCGGAAAGAACGAGGCCCGGGCGACGGCCCGCTCCAGATCCGCGATGAGCACGGATTCGTCGATGGCCTCGCCCCCGAGATAGCGCTCCATCAGCGACTCGTCCTCGGACTCCTCGATGATTCCTTCGATCAGGGCGCCGCGCGCTTCCTCGATGTGCTCGGCGTCGGAGGGATTGGGTGACCGCACGGTGCGTGTGCCGCCGCTGTATTCGTAGCGCTGCTGCGACAGCAGTCCGATCAGGCCGCTGCAGTTGGGCAGGTCGGTGGGCAGGTAGAGCGGTAATACCTTGTCGCCGAACGCATTCTGTGCGGCGGCCAAGGCCTCGGCGTAATTCGCGCGGGTGTGGTCGAGCTTGGTGATCACCACGGCGCGGGGCATGCCGACCTGGTTGCATTCCTGCCATAGCGATTTGGTGGGCTCGTCGACGTCCTCGTTGGCCGCGATCACAAACAGCGCGCAGTCGGCGGCCCGCAGCCCGGCCCGCAACTCGCCGACGAAGTCGGCGTATCCGGGTGTGTCGACCAGATTGACCTTGACACCGTCGTGCGACAGGGACGCCACGGCCACGCCCACCGACCGTTGCTGGCGGATCTCGGCGTCGTCGTAATCGCAGACCGTGCTGCCGTCGGCGACCGAGCCGCTTCGGGTCAACACACCGGCGGCGACCAACAAGGCTTCTACGAGAGTGGTTTTGCCGCCGCCCGACGGGCCCACCAGCACCACGTTGCGGATCTCGTCCGGACCGGTCGCGGTGGGGGCGTTCCCCGCGCCTTGGGAAGTAGTTGTCCTGTCGGCCATGACTTTCCTCCAGGTTGCCCGGGCGCACCGTTGCTGACCTCGCTAGCACCTAACTAGCTACCATTCACCCAACTTCGGTAGACCACAAGACCGTCGGGCCAGATCGAGTGGCCCACGCGCCGCGGCCGGCCGAGCCGCCGGTTAGTAGTGCCAGCCCGACCAACGCTGCACCGCCACCACGATCACCGGGCCGTCCAGCGAAACCGATTGGTACTGGGGATATTTCGCGCGCAGCAGTTGGTATCCGAGGTCGGCGTCGTCCCCACCGGTGTGGATCGTGGCGACGCCGTCGGCGCGCACCCACCACAGCTGGGTCCAGTCGTCGGCGTAGTGATCGACCAGCAGGCTCACGCGGGGATTGCTGTCGATGTTGGCCAGGCGGCGCAGCCGCCTTGTCGTTTTCGGTTTCGCGTCGACGGCCGTGTACACCACGTCGGATCCGTCCCGGGCATCGGTGGCGACCGCGAAGACCACCGGCACCACGTGCGGTTGGCCGCCGGGCCCGACCGTGGCCAGCCGGGCCACCGGGGACCCGGCGAAACCGGTTTTGGGGTCGAATCCGCCCACCGGGTCAGCCTAGGACCTGGGGTTAACGACGGCGCGGGTGCCGATGAGGCCGATCACAACCTGACACATGCCATCCATAGCTACCTGCATTACGGTTATATACACACAAATGTGCCGCCAAGAGCTTGAGGCCGGGACAGTTTGTTCTCTACCGCAAAGCAGGAGGGTGACACCGATGAGCAAATCGCACCGCCGCGCGGTCCGGTGGTCATGGTTGGTCAGCGTGCTGACCGTGGTCGGACTGGGCCTCGGCTGGGGATCCGGTGTGGGCCTTGCGCCGGCGTCGGCGTCACCATCGAACCTGGCGCTGGATCGGTTCACCGATCGCCCCCAGGCGCCGCTGGATCCGTCGGCGATGGTTGGTCAGGTCGGGCCGCAGGTGGTCAACATCGACACCAAGTTCGGCTACAACAACGCGGTGGGCGCCGGAACCGGCATCGTGATCGACCCCAACGGCGTCGTGCTCACCAACAACCACGTGATCTCCGGTGCCACCGACATCAGCGCATTCGACGTCGGCAACGGGCAGACCTACGCCGTCGACGTGATCGGCTATGACCGCACCCAGGACATCGCGGTGCTGCAACTTCGCGGCGCGTCCGGCCTGCCCACCGCCGCGATCGGCGGCGAGGCCACGGTCGGAGAGCCCGTCGTCGCGCTCGGAAACGTCAACGGCCAGGGCGGTACCCCCAACGCGGTGACCGGCAAGGTCGTCGCCCTGAACCAGAGCGTCTCGGCGACGGACACCCTGACCGGCGCGCAGGAGAGCCTGGGCGGCCTGATCCAGGCGGACGCCCCGATCAAGCCGGGTGACTCCGGCGGGCCGTTGGTGAACAACGCCGGGCAGGTGATCGGCGTCGACACCGCCGCCACCGACAGCTACAAGATGTCCGGCGGGCAGGGCTTCGCCATTCCCATCGGGCGCGCGATGGGCGTCGCCGGGCAGATCCGCTCCGGCGCCGGCTCGAACACGGTTCACATCGGCCCCACGGCGTTCCTCGGGCTGGGTGTGATGGACAACAACGGCAACGGCGCGCGGGTGCAGCGGGTGGTCGGTGCCGGTCCCGCCGGGGCCGCCGGCATCGCGCCCGGCGACGTCATCACCGGCGTCGACAACGTCGCGATCACCGGGGCGACGTCCATGACCGAGGTGCTCGTTCCGCATCACCCCGGCGACACCATCGCTGTGCACTACCGGTCCAACGACGGCGGTGAGCGTACGGCGAACATCACACTGGCGGAGGGTCCGCCGGCCTGACATCCACGCCGGCGAGACCCGGCGGTGGCCAATTCGTTTGTCACCGGGCGTGTTTCGTCACAAGCGTGTGGGCGTGATTCCGAAAGTCGCGCCTAGGGTACCCGTGGCATCGTGGATTTGATGAACGACGCAAGAGAAGCTGTCGAGCACCATCCCGAGGGGGGCAGCCACGTCCAGGACGGCGTAGTCGAGCACCCCGACGCCGAGGACTTCAACAACGCCGCCGCGCTGCCCACCGACCCCACGTGGTTCAAGCACGCCGTGTTCTACGAGGTGCTGGTGCGGGCCTTCCTGGACGCCAATGCGGACGGGTCGGGCGACCTGCGCGGGCTGCTGCAGCGACTGGACTACCTGCAGTGGCTGGGCATCGACTGCATCTGGCTGCCGCCCTTCTACGACTCACCCCTGCGCGACGGCGGCTACGACATCCGGGACTTCTACAAGGTGCTGCCCGAGTTCGGGACGGTCGAGGATTTCGTCGCGCTGCTCAACGCCGCGCACGAACGGGGGATCCGGGTCATCACCGACCTGGTGATGAACCACACCTCCGATTCGCACCCCTGGTTCCAGGAGTCGCGGCACGACCCCGATGGCCCGTACGGCGACTTCTACGTGTGGAGCGACACCAGCGAGCGCTACACCGACGCCCGGATCATCTTCATCGACACCGAAGAGTCGAACTGGACGTTCGACCCGGTGCGCAAGCAGTTCTACTGGCACCGGTTCTTCTCGCACCAGCCCGACCTGAACTATGACAACCCGGCCGTGCAGGAAGCGATGATCGACGTGCTGCGCTTCTGGCTCGAGCTGGGCATCGACGGGTTCCGGCTGGACGCGGTGCCCTACCTGTTCGAACGCGAGGGCACCAACTGCGAGAACCTGCCCGAGACGCACGCCTTCCTCAAGCGGGTGCGCAAGGTCATCGACGACGAATTCCCGGGCCGGGTGCTGCTGGCCGAGGCCAACCAGTGGCCGGCCGACGTCGTCGAGTACTTCGGCGACGCCACCACCGGCGGCGACGAGTGCCACATGGCGTTCCACTTCCCGCTGATGCCGCGCATCTTCATGGCTGTGCGCCGCGAATCCCGCTTTCCGATTTCGGAGATCCTGGCCCAGACGCCCGAGATCCCCGACATGGCGCAGTGGGGAATCTTCCTGCGCAACCACGACGAGTTGACGCTGGAAATGGTCACCGATGAAGAGCGTGACTACATGTACTCCGAGTACGCCAAGGATCCGCGGATGAAGGCGAACGTCGGCATCCGCCGCCGGCTGGCGCCGCTGCTGGACAACGACCGCAATCAGATCGAGCTGTTCACCGCGCTGCTGCTGTCGCTGCCCGGCTCGCCGGTCCTCTACTACGGCGACGAGATCGGCATGGGTGACGTCATCTGGCTGGGTGACCGCGACGGCGTGCGCACACCGATGCAGTGGACGCCGGACCGCAACGCGGGCTTTTCCAAGGCGAACCCCGGCCGGCTCTATCTGCCGCCCAGCCAGGACTCCGTCTACGGCTATCAGGCGGTCAACGTCGAGGCCCAACGCGACACCAGTACCTCGCTGCTCAACTTCACCCGGACGATGCTGGCGGTGCGGCGCCGCCACGAGGCCTTCGCGATCGGCAGCTTCGAAGAACTGGGCGGCTCGAACCCGTCGGTGCTGGCGTTCGTGCGGCAGGTGTCCGAGGACGGCGACACCGTGCTGTGCGTCAACAACCTGTCGCGGTTCCCCCAGCCGATCGAACTGAATCTGCAGCATTGGAGCGGGTGCACACCGGTGGAGCTGACCGGACACGTCGAGTTCCCGCGCATCGGCCACCTGCCCTACCTGCTCACCCTGCCGGGACACGGCTTCTACTGGTTCCAGCTGACCGGATGCGAGGAGGACGCATGACGACCCCCGCGACGAGGCAGACTGGTGCTCATGAGGAGGAGTGGCGCAAATGACTCAGCCAGCCAAGCTGCCCTGGTCTGAGTGGCTTCCGCAACAACGTTGGTACGCCGGGCGTAACCGAGAACTGACGCGCGCCGAATCCAGCGTGGTCGTCCCGCTCGACGACGACCTCGACCTGGTCCTCGTCGACGCCGACTACGCCGACGGTTCCCGCCACCGGTACCAGGTGATCGTGCGATGGGATGCCGGACCGGTCTCCGAGTACAGCACCGTCGCCACCATCGGCTCCGCTGACGGCCGGACCGGGTTCGACGCGATGTACGACGCCGAGGCGCCGCGGTTCCTGCTCTCTTTGATCGACTCGTCGGCCGTGCGCAACGCGACGGGCACCGAGGTGAGTTTCGCCAAAGAGCCGGGCGTCGAGCTTCCGCTGGAGGCGATGGCGCATGTCTCGGACGCCGAGCAGTCCAACACCAGCGTCATCTTCGACCGCGACGCGATCTTCAAGGTGTTCCGGCGCGTCAGCAGCGGCATCAACCCCGACATCGAGCTGAACCGCGTGCTCGGCCGGGCCGGCAACCCGCACGTCGCGCGGTTGCTGGGCACCTACGAGATGACCGGTTCCGAGGGCAGCGCCGACGAGGCGTGGCCGTTGGGCATGGTGACCGAGTTCGCCGCCAACTCCGCGGAGGGCTGGGCGATGGCCACCGCGAGCGTCCGTGACCTGTTCGCCGAGGGCGACCTGTATGCGTACGAGGTCGGCGGCGACTTCGCCGGCGAGTCCTACCGGCTCGGCGAAGCCGTGGCGTCCGTGCACGCCACCCTGGCCGAGACGCTTGGAACCTCGCAGGCCGTGTTCCCGGTGGACAACGTGCTGGCGCGGCTGTCGGCGACCGCGGCCCTGGTGCCCGAGCTCGAGGAGCACGCGACGACGATCGAAGAGCGCTTCCAGAAGCTGATCACCGAGACGATCACCGTGCAGCGCGTCCACGGCGATCTGCACCTGGGCCAGGTGCTGCGCACGCCGGAGCGCTGGCTGCTCATCGATTTCGAGGGCGAGCCGGGACAGCCGCTCGAGGAACGCCGAGCGCCGGATTCACCGCTGCGTGACGTGGCCGGGGTGCTGCGCTCGTTCGAGTACGCCGCGTACGGACCATTGGTCGACCAAGCCGACGACAAGCAGTTGGCGGCCCGGGCCCGCGAGTGGGTCGAACGCAACCGCACCGCGTTCTGCGACGGCTATGCGGCCGCCTCCGGGACAGACCCGCGCGATTCGGCGCAGCTGCTGGCCGCCTACGAGCTCGACAAGGCCGTCTACGAGGCCGGTTACGAAGCGCGGCACCGGCCGGGCTGGCTGCCGATTCCGTTGCGCTCCATCGCTCGTCTCACCGCCCACTAGCGTTCGCGTGCGCTGCGCGTGCCGCGGCTGTCTGACAGCATGTGCGTGTGCCGAACGAGATCAACAACAGTGAGTCGCGGTTGTCGTGGGTGCTGGCGGTGCTGGCCGGGATTTTGGGGGCGACCGCCTATACGCATTCCGCCGGATACTTTGTGACCTTCATGACAGGCAACGCCCAGCGGGCGGCGCTGGGGTACTTCCGCGGGGACGTGGTGCTGTCGATCTCCGCGGGGGTGTTGATCCTGTGCTTCGTCGCCGGCGTGATCATCGCGTCGGTCTGCCGGCGCCATTTCTGGGTGGCGCACCCGCACGGGCCGACGGTGCTGACGACGTTCAGCCTGGCGGCGGCCACCGTGGCCGACGTCATCGACGAGGGCTGGACCGAAAACCTGCTCGATTTCGCGCCGATCATGTTGGTGGCGTTCGGGATCGGGGCTTTGAACACGTCCTTCGTCAAGGACGGTGAGGTGTCGGTCCCGCTGAGCTACGTGACCGGCACGCTGGTGAAGATGGGCCAGGGCATCGAACGCCACCTCGCGGGTGGGTCGGCGGCCGACTGGCTGGGCTACTTTCTGCTGTTCGCCAGCCTGGTGCTGGGCGCCGCAGTGGGTGGCTTCATCAGCCTGTTCGTCAACGGGACGTGGATGCTGGTGGTGGCCACCGTCGTGTGCGCGCTGACCACCGGCTACACGTACTTCCACTCCGATCGCCGGGCCCTGCTCAAGGAGGCGTGAGAAAAGCATCGGCAGTAGCGCTGACCGGTGCGCTACTGCCGATGCTGGCCTTGGCCTCAGGCCGCGGGAGGGTTAGCGGTAGGGGCGCTAGCCGGCGCGGCGTTGACCGTGTTGAGGGTTTGCAGGATGTCGGGCTTCATCGCGACCAACTGCTGGTTCCAGTAGGGCCACGAGTGCGTCCCGTTGGCGGGGAAGTTGAACACCCCGTTGCGTCCGCCGGCGGCCACGTAGTTGTTCTGGAACTGCTCGTTGGTGCGCAGCGTCATGCCCTCCAGGAACTTGGCCGGCATGTTGTCGCCGCCGAGGTCGCTGGGGGTGCCGTTACCGCAGTAGACCCAGATGCGGGTGTTGTTGGCGACCAGTCGCGGAATCTGGACCATCGGGTCGTTGCGCTTCCACGCCGGGTCGCTGGACGGCCCCCACATGCTGTTGGCGTTGTAGCCGCCCGCGTCGTTCATCGCCAGCCCGATCAGGGTGGGCCACCAGCCCTCGGACGGGTTGAGGAAGCCCGACAACGCGGCGGCGTACGGGAACTGCTGCGGGTAGTAGGCCGCCAGGATCAGCGCGGAGCCGCCCGACATGGACAGCCCGACGGCGGCGTTGCCGGCCGGGGAGACCTGCTTGTTGGCCTGCATCCACAGCGGCATCTCCTGGGTCAGGAAGGTCTCCCACTTGTAGGTGTAGTTCTGTCCGTTACCCGAGGACGGCTGGTACCAGTTGCTGTAGAAGCTGGACTGGCCGCCGACCGGCATGATGACCGACAGGCCGGACTGGTAGAACTCCTCGAAAGCCGGGGTGTTGATGTCCCAGCCGTTGTAATCGTCCTGCGCGCGCAGGCCGTCGAGCAGGTACACGGCGTGCGATCCGCCGCCCTGGAACTGGACCTTGATGTTGCGGCCCATCGACGGCGAGGGCACCTCGAGGTATTCCACCGGAAGGCCGGGCTTGGAGAAGGCCCCCGCGACGGGGGAGCCGCCGGAGGCAACGGCGAGACCGGACAGCAGGGAGGCCCCCATGGCCGCGATCGCCAGTCGGCGCGGCATGGTAGCCGCTGCGCCACGCAACTTTTCGAAGAACGACATAGCTCTCTACCCATCCCAACTTTCATCTGCCGCATGGTGCGGTCGAATCTGTTCTCGGGGAGTCAAACACAGCGGGACGGGTGAATTCGTTTGTCGCGGCCGGGATGTCAGATCGCGGTTGGCTAACGATTGGGCCTCGCACAGAAATCGTCACGATCGGGTCACGATCGGCTCTCGAAACCGTGCACCTGCCTTGCGATGCGCTGGCGCATGCGCTATCGCCGGCGCCGGATCATGCCACCAAGCGACGCAAAAGTGTTGAGGCCGTGACGATTCCGAGCACCGCGGCCACCACCAGCACCGCGATGTCCGCGGGGTTGTATGGGGTGCCGATCAACAACGCGCGCAGCGCGTTCACCTCGTAACTGAGGGGATTGACCTTGCTCAGCACGTGCAGCCACGCGGGCATCACGTCGACCGGGTACAGGGCGTTGGATGCGAAGAACAACGGCATCGTGATCGCTTGCCCGATTCCCATCAGGCGGTCGCGACTGCGCACCAAGCCGGCCAGTGTCATGGACAGACAGGCGAAGAAGGCGGCGCCGAGCATGACGATGGCCATCGCCGCCACGATCCGCAACGGATTGACCGTCAGGCCGACACCCATCGCGTACGCCAGCGCCAGCACGCCGACCACCTGGGCCACCGACCGGACCCCGGCCGCAAACGCTTTGCCGGTGATCAGCGCCGAAGCCGGCGCCGGTGTCACCATGAGCTTGGCCAGCACACCGGCGTCTCGGTCCCAAATGATCTGTATCCCATAGAAAATGGAGATGAACAGCGCTGACTGGGCGATGATCCCCGGCGCCAGGAACGCCAGATATGACACCGATCCGGTGGGGATGACATGCAAGTGGCTGAACGTGGTCCCGAAGATCAACAGCCACAGGGCGGGCTGCACCATCCGGGTGACCAGTTCGGTCCGGTCGTGCTGCAACTTCTGCAGTTCGACGATCGCGAACGCCCCGATGCGGCTGGCCAAGGCGCCGGCTCGTTGCCAGCCGTGGGGCGCGCGAAGCAGTGTCGAGCCGGCGGCGCTATCAACCGACACGGCGAGCCACCTTTCTGCTGGAACGGATTTCGCGAATGGACCCGTTGGCTTCCGCGGGATCCGCGTCATCGGCCAGACCCGATGCCGCGTAGTGGCGGAACACATCCTCGAGCGTGGCGTTCGCAGACACCTTGGCCTTCAACCTGTCGGGTGTGCCGACCGCCCGCAGTTGACCGCGGTGCATCAGCGCGACCCGGTCGCACAGCGCGTCGGCTTCCTCCATGTAGTGCGTGGTAAGCAGCACGGTCATGCCGAACTGGGCCTGCATCTTTTGCACCTGTGCCCACACGCCGTCACGCGCGATGGGATCCAGCCCGACGGTCGGCTCGTCGAGCACCAGCAGCGACGGGCGGTTGACCAGCGCCTGCGCCACCTCGAGGCGGCGGACCATGCCACCGGAATAGGACGACGCCAGCCGGTCGGCCACGTCGATGAGATCCATGGCGACCAGCGCCTGATCGACGCGGTCGGCGCGCTCGGCGCGGGGCACCCCGTACAGCCGCGCGAACCACTGCACGTTTTGCCTGCCGGTCAGTGCGGGCTCAATCGAAAGCTGTTGGGGCACATAGCCGATATTGCTTCGAATGTCGGTGGTCTGGCGGCGGGCGTCCATCCCGAAGATGCGCAGTTCGCCATGCTGCACCGGGGTCAACGTGGTCAGCATCCGGACCATGGTCGTCTTGCCGGCGCCGTTGGGCCCCAGCAGGCCCATGGTTTCACCGGGCCGCACCTGCAGGGTCACGTCATCGACGGCGGTGAACTGACCGTACCGGTAGGTCACATTTCTGGCGTCGACCGCCATCGGCAGCGATACGCTCATGATCGCCGCTCACTCATTTTTCGGGTCATCGTGTCGAGGACCTCCAATCCCTTTGTCAAAGCCTCGATTTGGTCGTCGTCAAGCTCGTCGATCACCTCGGACAGCAACGCCCGCCGGGTGGCGCGGGA
Organism: Mycobacterium sp. 1482292.6; assembly: GCF_001672995.1. Taxonomy (NCBI): domain Bacteria; kingdom Bacillati; phylum Actinomycetota; class Actinomycetes; order Mycobacteriales; family Mycobacteriaceae; genus Mycobacterium; species Mycobacterium sp. 1482292.6. The sequence continues at coordinate 14,768 of NZ_LZKV01000160.1, forward strand.
TGCGTCGACGACCTGCTGGGCGGGCTCGGCCAGCCGCAGTTGGCACACCCGGCGATCGCTGTCGCCGGCAGTCCGCAGCAGCAGCCCGGCGGACACCAACTTGGTGACCAGGGTCGACGCGGTGTTGGGCACCAGGCCCAACTCGGCGGCCGCGGCGCTGACCGAGATCCCCGGCCGACGGCCGACCAGCCACAACAGCTCCGTCTGCGACTCGGACAACCGCGCCGAATCGAACCCGCGACCCGCCGACCGCCGGAGTTGCCGGCGAAACCTGCCGACGACGCCGAACAAGTCGCCGGCCACATCTGTGCGTGAGTTCATCTGCGCCCATAATACCTCTGTAGCCGAGCTATCTATGTGGGGAAGCTGTGCGTGGGTTATGTACCCGCTACCGGGGCAGGCGATGCAGCGCGACCTCGGTCAGCTCGCCGTCCGCGGCGCGCGCCGTCATATAGGTGCAGAAGGGTTGGCGGCGGCGGTCCGTCGGTGACCCGGGATTGAGCAGCCGTAAGCCGTTGTCGGTGGTGGTGTCCCACGGGATGTGGCTGTGCCCGAAGACCAGCACGTGGGTGTCGGGATAGAGCCGCGCCATCCGCGTGTCGCGTCCGGTCGCGGCGCCGGTCTCGTGCACGACCGTCAGCCGGACCCCGGCCAGCGTCACGTCGGCCCGTTCCGGCAGTCGCGCCCGCAGCGCCGCGCCGTCGTTGTTGCCCCAGCACCCCACCAGCCTGGCCGCCCGGGCCTCTAGCTCATCGAGGAATTCGGGTGCTATCCAGTCGCCCGCGTGCACGACGACGTCGGCCGCGGCCACCTCATCCCAGACCTGGGCCGGCAGGTCGCGGGCGCGTTTGGGAATGTGGGTATCGGCAATCAGCAGCAGCCTCACAAACCCATCTTGCGCTAAGCGGGATCAATAGCCAGGCGGCTCGCAGCTATACCCTACGGGGTATGGTATAAAGTGGGCATGGCGATCGAAGGTAATGGCAGCTCACCCCGCACGAAAGCCGGTGCGGGGCGGGACCCCGGTGATATCGATGCCGTGCTCACCCGGTTACGCCGGGCGCACGGTCAGCTCGGGGGGGTCATCTCAATGATCGAGCAGGGCCGTGGGTGCAAAGACGTCGTCACCCAGCTGGCTGCGGTGTCAAAGGCCTTGGACCGCGCGGGTTTCAAGATCATCGCCTCGGGCCTGCGCGACTGCATCACGCGAGGGCACGATCAGCCGGCCGTGTCGATCGACGAATTGGAGAAGCTGTTCCTGAGCCTGGCGTGATTGCCTAGCGCGACGAAAAGGAGGGAAAATGTCTGCCGTCCAACGTAATTCGACCAAACCGGCTGCGACGCTGTGGCTGGACCCGGTATGTCCGTACACGTGGAACACCGCGCGCTGGCTGCGTGCCGTCGCCGAGAAGACCGGGCTGGCCACCGATTGGCGGCTGATGAACCTGGCCGTCCTCAACGAGGGAAGCGAACTGTCGCCCGCGCACCAGGCCCGGATGCGTGACTCCCGGCAGGTCGGGCGGCTGATGGCCGCGATCGTCCGCGACCACGGCAGCGCGGGTTGGACCGCCGCGTATTTCGCCTTCGGTGAGCGGTACTTCGAGCAATCGCAGCCTCTCACCGACTCGCTGGTCGCGGAGGTGCTGGATGCGGCGGGCGTTCGTGACATCACCCCCGCCGCCACCTCGGACGCAACACTGGACGACATTGTCAGGCGAGCACACCAGGACGGACAGGACGCGCTCGGCGAAACCGGCGGCAGCCCGATCCTGCGTATCGGCGAACACACCTTCTTCGGGCCCGTCCTGACGGCCCTGCCCGACGCCGACGCCGCCCTCGCCCTGTTCGACGCGGTGGCCGCCCTGGCCGCAATTCCCCAGTTCACTCAGCTGCAGCGGCCCCGCACCGCGGCCTAGGCGGGATCGCCGCGCATTTCTGGCTAGTGCCACGCCAAAACAGGAGGACAAATGACATCAGGATTGAGCACCACACTGCACACCTCGTTCGAGGACGCGGTGGATCGGACGACGAAAGCCCTGGCCGACCAGGGTTTCGGCGTACTGACCACCATCGACGTGCAGGCCACGCTGAAGCAAAAGCTCGGCGAGGACATGGAGAACTATTTGATCCTGGGGGCCTGCAACCCGGTGCTGGCGCATCGCGCGCTGGACATCCACCGCGAGATCGGCCAGTTGCTGCCGTGCAACGTGGTGGTGCGGTCCGATCCCGCCGGCGATGCGGATGCGGTTCTGGTCGAGGCGATGGATCCTCAGCTGATGGTCAAAGTGACGGCCGAGCCTGGCGCTCTGCAAGACGTGGCGGACCAGGCCACCGCCAAGCTGCAGGCCGCGATCGGCGCACTCGGGTAGCTTTCGGCGCAGCCCTACCGCCCTCGCGGATGGCGCTAGCCGTCTTGACTGCGGGCTTCGGCGCCCGACTCACCGGCGTCGAAGGAATCGTCGGAGCCCGCCGCGCCCACGTACGAGCCGTCTTCCTCACCCGCGGCGGCGCGGGACTGAGTCTGGTGGTTCTCAGCGTCCACGTCTTCCTCGGTCTTGTGGCCCTTGTGATCTGGCATGGTGGCTTCCTTTTCTGGAGAGGTGGCGTTCCGCGTGGGGTTCCCTCGACAGCTCATCCGAAACGGTGACCTCCGGCGATGACGTGGCGCTCCGGCGCTATTGTTGGCAGCCGAAACCAAGGAGAACTCGAATGCGCACCTTCGAATCAGTTACCGAGCTTGCCGCCGCCGCGGGCGAAGCTCTCGGGCACAGCGACTGGGTCACGATCACCCAGGAAGACGTCAACCTGTTCGCCGATGCGACCGGTGACCACCAGTGGATTCACGTCGACCCGGAACGGGCCGCGTCGGGCCCGTTCGGCACGACCATCGCCCACGGTTTCATGACCTTGGCGCTGCTGCCCCGGCTGCAGCATCAGATCTACACAGTCAACGGCATCAAGCTGGCAATCAACTACGGCCTCAACAAGGTTCGTTTCCCCGCACCGGTTCCGGTCGGCTCCCGGGTACGCGCGCAGAGTTCGTTGGTCAGCGTCGACGACGTCGGTAACGGCGCAGTGCAGGCGACCATCTCGACCACCGTCGAGATCGAGGGATCGGCCAAGCCGGCGTGCGTGGCCGAAAGCGTCGTCCGTTTCGTCGCCTGAGGTCGCGGCGCGCGTAGCTAGAACTCGGCGACGGCGTGTTCGAGCCGCTCGGCCAGTCGCGCCTGCGCTTCGGCGCGCCGGGTCGGTATGTGAGCCGACGGGAAAGGCGTTGTCACCGGCTCGTATTCGCGCAGGGTCCGGCGGGCGACAGTCATCTTGTGCAACTCGGTGGCACCGTCGGCGATACCCAGCGACTCGGCGGCCACCAGCATCTTGACGAACGGCATCTCGTCGGAGACGCCGAGCGCGCCGTGTAGGTGCAGCGCCCGCTGCGCGACATCGTGCAGCACCTGGGGCATCGCCACTTTCACCGCCGCGATGTCGCGCCGCACCTTCTGGTAGTCGTGGTGCTTGTCGATCAACCACGCGGTGCGCAGCACCAGCAGGCGGAACTGCTCGATCTGGATCCAGCTGTCGGCGATCTTCTCCTGGGTCATCTGGAAATCGGACAGCCGGCCGTGCCGGGTCTTGCGGGACACCGCGCGCTCGCACATCATGTCAAAGGCGCTGCGGGCCAACGCAATTGTGCGCATGGCGTGGTGAATCCGGCCGCCCCCGAGCCGGGTCTGCGCGATCATGAACGCCTGTCCCTCGCCACCCAGCACATGGTCGGCGGGTACCCGGACGTCGTTGTAGCGGACGTAGCCGTGGGTGGCGCGCTTTGACGACTCCGCTCCGACGCCGACGTTGCGCACGATCTCGATGCCGGGCGTTTCGGCCGGAACGATGAACAGTGACATCTTGTCGTAGGTGCGGGCCTCGGAATTCGTCACCGCCATGACGATGAAGAACGACGCGTGTTTGGCGTTGGTGGAGAACCACTTCTCCCCATTGATCACCCAGTAGTCGCCGTCTCGGGTTGCGGCGGTGACGAATTGCCCTGGGTCAGAACCGCCTTGCGGTTCGGTCATCGAATAACAGGAGGTGATTTCGCCGTCCAGCAGCGGCTGCAGGTAGCGCGCCTTCTGCTCGTCGGTGCCGAACAGGGCGAGGATCTCGGCATTACCGGAATCCGGTGCCTGACAGCCGAACACCGACGGGGCCCACCGCGAGCGGCCCAGGATCTCGTTGAGCAGCGCCAGCTTGACCTGACCGAAGCCTTGGCCGCCCAACTCCGGGCGCAGGTGCGCGGCCCACAACCCCTGGTCCTTCACCTGCTGCTGCAACGGCCGCAGGATGGCCATCATCTCGGCGTTCTGCTTGTCGTACGGGTCGAGCGCGACCAGATCGAGCGGTTCGAGCTCTTCGGCCATGAATTTTTCGACCCAGTCCAGCTTTGCCTGGTACTCGGGGTCTGTTTCGAAGTCCCACACCGTGGTCAACCAATCCCCGGCGCAACGCCGCGCCGGACTCGTTGATGAAGCCACCCCATCCTAGAGCGGGGCGGCGGAGGTTCAGTCGGCGCTGCGGGTGTCGATCACGCGCTGGGCGACGTCGATGAGCTTGGTCTGGCTTTCCTGGGAAAGCCGGCGCAGCAATTCGAAGGCGCGCACGTCATCGACGCCGTAGCGCTCCATGATGATGCCCTTGGCCTGGCCGATGCGGTCCCGCGTGGACAGGGCCGATTGCATCTGCTGTCCGTGCCGCCCGGCCATGATCGCCGAGGCGGCATGCGCGGCGAACACCGTGCCGATGGTTTCGGCTTCGGTGTCCCACACACCGGGCCGGAAACTGAACAGGTTGAGCGCGCCGGCGGTGCGGTCGGCGGTGTAGAGCTTGAACGAGAGGCTGCTGAGGATGCCATGCTCGACGGCGGCCGGTGCGTATTTCGGCCAGCGAGGCTCGTTGCGGAGATCGTCCGTGCGCACGATCGTCTGCTTCAGCGCGGCGTCGTGGCAGGGGCCCTCATTGAAGTCGTGCTGCAGCTTGTCGAGTTTGGCGACCAGGCTGTCGGTGTCGGCGAGCGATTCGAAATCATCGCCCCCTTTGACCAGCAACACCCCGGCGAGGTCCGCCGCCGGTATCAGTTCCACCGCCGCGGTGGTCACGTCGGCGAGAACCCGGTTGAGCGAACGCGGCACCGCGATCTCCCGGGATAGCTCCGCCATGCGCGTAGCCAGCTCGTGCCGAGCGGCCGCGTCCAAAGGCTCCATGGAACCGGATTCTCCACGATGTCCCACGATGCGTCACCCCCGCGGTCGTCTGAGGTGCCCGAGCGCTGGCCACCGAGGGAGTTGCTGTCGTCCGAGTTTGGGGCAAAACGCCCCGGGTACCCGGCGTCGACAACCCGATCTCAACCCCCAGGGAGCCCCAGTGTTTGTGCACAACAAAGATCTTCAATTCGAGGTTCGCGTCGACCGACCCGACCCTCGCTTCGCGTCGCTGCTGATGGACCAGTTCGGCGGAGCCAACGGTGAACTCACCGCCGCGCTGCAGTACTTCACCCAGGCATTCGTGCTGCGGCAGAAGAACCCGAAAATGTATGACCTGTTCATGGATATTGCGACCGAGGAGCTCAGCCACCTCGAGATGGTCGGATCGATGATCACGATGTTGCTCGACGGGCTCAACGACAACCTGAAGATCGCCAATGAGAAATGCGACTGGATGCCGGCGGTGGCGGCCAACGGCGGCGGCCGCGACGGCCTGATCCACTCGGTGGCGGTCAACCCGCTGTTCCTGGTGCTCAGTGGCGGTGGGCCGGACGTCAAGGACTCCGGAGGAAACAACTGGACCGGCGCCTACATCGACGCCAACGGTGATCCCACCGTGGACCTGCGCAACAACGTCGCGGCGGAATCGCGCGCCAAGGTCGTCTACGAATATCTCAAGCAGTTCACCGACGACCCCGGCGTGCAGGACACCCTGACGTTCCTCATGACGCGCGAGGTGGCGCACTATCAGCAGTTCACCGCAGCGCTCAACGAGCTCCCGGTGAACTTCCCGCCGGGACAGCTGCCGGGCGACCCGCGCTTCCAGAACGTGGCGTTCAACATGTCCAACGGCGGTGGCGAGTCCATTCGCGGCCCGTGGAACCAAGGACAGGGTCCCTGGCCCGAGGGCACGGAATGGGAGTACGTCGAAAAGCCCGAGGAACAGTGGCTTGGCGGCACCACTCGCAAGAACACCGGCGCCAAGGAGAACCCGCAGGGTTCGCCGGCGGTCAACGCCGAGAAGCCCTTCACCCACGAACAGCACGTTCCCACCGGCTAATTGGACAAGTGGAAGGGCCGGGCGCCGAATTTTGCTCAGCGCCCGGCCCTTCCCATGTGCTCAGTGCATCTGCGGGTCCGGCGGATTGTTCTCGCCGCGGCCGGTTACCGCGTCGCGGACGTGGTCCACGATCGCCGCCCCCATGCCCATCGTTTTCAGCACAGCCGGGTTGGGCGGCGTGTCGGGGTGCGGCCGGGTCGGAGCGATCTTCTTTGCCGCTTCCAACTTTTCGCCGATCTTCTCCAAATCCTCACGGCTGAGCACGGTTTCGACCTGCGGCCACACCTCATCCTGTTCGTAGGCGATGTGTTCGCGGCCCGCTGTGACGAATTCCTGCAACGCTTCGTGGTAATCCGGGTCGCCCGGCTTGCCGTCCTCGAGACGCTGCAGCAGCTTCTTTCCGGCCTGCTCCTGCTCGAGCGCTTTGTCGACGAGGCCGTCGCCGATCGCTTCGCGCACCGCGGGCCAGAAGAACTGCTCCTCAATGGCTTCGTGCTGCGATTCGGCGATGATGAGGTTGTTCACCATGGTTTCCAGGCCGCTCGCCTGAGCGCCCTCGCCCGACGGCGCCCCGTCGAGCGTTTCCAACAAACCGAGCACACTCTTGTGGTCCTGACGAAGAAAAGTGATTGCGTCCATGCGTTGCCTTCCCAGTTGGGGCTGTTAGGAGTTGCGTGCGGATACCCGGGGTAGCGGTGCCGAAACGGGGGGCGGCCGGGGTCCGTCAGTGCAACTTCGGCAAGACGTTGGCGCCGTAGAACTCGATGGCGGCGACGGGATCGTCTTGCGGAAAATGCAGGAACGGAATCGCACCGGCGTCGAGAATCCGCTGCAGGGCGTTGATATGGGGAGCCGGGTCGGTGCCGACCGTCCAGCCGCCCAACACCTTGTCGATGGGGTTGGACTCGGCCGCGCGCTGGATCTCGACGGGGTTGGGTTGATCGACGGCCCCGGCGGTGAAGCGCCACAGCGTGGCGGCCCGGGTCGCGACGGCGTTGTCGCCGACGACCGCGAACAGTTCGGCCCGTTTTCCGAGCGTCGCCACGTCACGCCCGGCGGCCCGGGCGCCCGCACCGAAGGCCGCCAACAGCTTTGGATTCGTGACATCGCTCGCCTGGGTGATCCAGCCATCCCCGTACTGTCCGGCCAGTCTCACGCTTTTCGGGCCGGCGGCCGCGACGAAGATCGGCGGGGGCGTCGCCGGAACATCGTAGAGTTTCAGCGAGTTCGTTTGAAAATAGTGGCCGGCGAACGAGATTCGCGAACCACTCCACAGCTGGCGGATCAGCTGTACCGCTTCGGCCAGCCTGTCGTGACGCTCGGCGTAGTTGCCGTAGGTGTTGGTGGTGGCCTGTTCATTGAGCCGTTCGCCGGTGCCGACGCCCAGAAACACCCGGCCGGGATAAAGAATCGCCAGGGACGCGAACGCCTGGGCGACCGTGGCGGGGTGGTAGCGGTAGGTCGGGCAGGTCACCCCGGTGCCGAACGTTACGTGGCTGGTGGCGTTGCCGACGAGCGCTAGGGTCAGCCACGGGAACATCGCGTGGCCTTCGTTGTCTTGCCACGGCTGAATGTGGTCGCTGGCCCATACGTGTTGGAAGCCGGCGCGTTCGGCCGCCTTAGCCTGCGCAACCAGCTGGTCGGTGCGGAACTGCTCGTGCGAGAGGACAAAGCCCACGCCCTTGCCCGGTGGGGGCGCCGGCCCGCTGGACTTGCCCTGCTCGGCAGCCGGTTTCGCGCATCCCTGCGCCAGCCCGGCGGGCCCGAGCACGCCGGCGCCGGCCGCTATCCGCCCGAACGCTCGCCGCGAGATGCCGGTCACCGGGTCGGCATACCCGTCACGCCGGGCCTCACACGCACTAGCGTGGTGCAGATGACCCCGCAGGTCCGCCCGGCAGTGAAAGCCGACGTCCGCACGCTGTCGCGCACCCTGGCCCGCGCGTTCTACGACGACCCGGTGATGATCTGGCTGATGCCCGATCAGGACAAGCGGATCGCGCAGCTGTCCCGGTTGTTCGCGACGATGACCCGCCATCATCACCTGGCCCGCGGCGGCGTGGAGGTGGCCGGTGCGGGGGCGGACATCGTTGCGGCGGCGCTGTGGGATCCGCCGGATCAGTGGCAAGAGACGCCGCGGGGCCAGCTGGCGATGACGCCGACGTTCATCCGGGTGTTCGGCCTGCGCTCGATGCGGGGACGCGCCGTACAGGAATTGATGAAAAGCGTGCATCCCGAGGAGCCGCACTGGTACCTGGCGGTGATCGGCAGCGATCCGGCGGTTCGCGGCAAGGGATTTGGTCAGGCGTTGATGCGGTCGCGGTTGGACCGCTGCGACGCCGAGTACTGCCCGGCCTATCTCGAGTCGAGCAAGCCCGAAAATGTGCCGTACTACGAGCGTTTCGGCTTCAGCGTCACCCGTGAGATCGTGCTGCCGGACGGCGGGCCGAGCCTGTGGGCCATGTGGCGTCCGCCACGGTAGGAGCGCGGCCGGAGGCCTGCCGCCCGCGTTTAACCCCCCGACGCCGCGGGCAACCGGATGGGCATGAGCGATAACCCCCAGGCCGACGTGGATCCCGCGGACTTCCCCGAGGAGGGTGGCCCGGGTGACACCTTGAACCCGAGCGAAGGCACCGACTCGGACGAGTTGCGCAACGACGACGGCGACATCGTCGTCGACCCGCCTGAGGGCTGGAGCGAGGCCGACCGGTTCGGCATGACCGCCAGAGAAGAACGCGAGGGCGAATCCCTCGACGCCCGACTGGCGGCCGAGGAGCCCGACGTCCCCGATGCCATTGAGCCGGTCGACGACGGTCCCCGGCGCGCCCACCGGGGCCAGATCGACGGCACCCCCGAGGACGGCGACTCGCTCTACGAGGTCGTCGACGAGTAAGTCAGTGCTCGGCTGTTTACTGCAGCCGATCGGATCAGGGCGTGCTGCGCCAGCCGGCGATGCCGGTCGCGATCATCCGCAACTGCTTGACCGCGAGCCGGCGAATGTCCTCGGTTGCCTCGGCGCTCTGCGAATCCTCGATGGCCTCCGCGATGACGATCATGGCGTTGACGAACAGGGTCGCCAGCACGTTGAGATCCTCGGTGGTCCACTTGTTCAGGCCCGGGAATCGCGCCAGGTCGGTGGCCAGCTCGGACGTGATCAGCCGGATCTCGGTACGGATGGCGTAGCGCAGCACCGACAAGCCGCTGTTGCGCTCGCGGCCGATGAGCCGCCAGTGTTCGCGCCTGTCGGCGACGCTGGCGACCAGGATCTCGACGGACGACTCGATCACCCGGTTCGGGTCGAGCTTTCCGGCACGCGCGTCGCGCAGCGTGTCGCGCAGGCTCCGGAACGACTCGTCGATCAGGACCAGCCCCAGGGCCTCCATCGATTCGAAATGCCGGTAGAACGCCGCCGGAACGATCCCGACCTCCCGCGTCACCTCGCGCAGGCTCAAACTGGAGAAGCTGCGGTCCTGCAGGAGCTTGAGTGCCGCGGCGATGATGGCCCGGCGCGTCGCCTCCTTGCGCTCCTCGCGCGACTGGCTTTCCCGTGTGCGTTCGCGCCCCGCGCCCCGTCCCCGTGAGCTAGGAGTACGGCTGTTCACTGTGTGAACCCTACCACAGCCAGGCATTAAACCCTTGACTGCATGGCCTCCGCGGTCGCACGGTGTACATATGTTCACTCAAACCGCTCAAGCTTCTGGCCGAGTCCTCGCGCGGACCCTTCGGCAGCGCGTGTTGGGTTCAGAGCTGCTAGACCTGCTGACCGGCCCGCACGGCGTCGACCGCTACACCGAACTGGTGGCGCCCACCTGGACGCTGGGCGAGGCCCGCGCCAAGGTGACCGACGTGCGCCGGGCCACGCCCCGCAGCGTCACCCTGACCCTGACCCCCAACGACACCTTCCTGGCCGCCCACACCCTCAAGGCCGGACAGTACGTCAACCTGACCGTGGAGATCGACGGCCGCCGCCACACCCGGTGCTATTCGCCCGCCAACGCCGAAGGCGGTACCACCCTCGAGCTGACGATCGGTCGGCACGACGGCGGCCTGGTCTCGAACCATCTTTACGAACACGCCCACCGCGGGATGGTGGTCGGTCTCGCCGGGACCGGCGGTGACTTCACGCTGCCGGGACCGCAGACCCCGCGGCGCATCCTCTTCGTCTCGGGCGGAAGCGGGATCACTCCGGTGATGTCGATGCTGCGGACCCTCGTCGCCCAGGGCCACGACGGCGAAATCGCATTCATTCACTACGCGCGCACGCCGGCCGAGGCCTGCTACCGCGACGAGCTGAAGGCGATGCCCGGCGTGCGGGTGCTGCACGGCTACACCCGCTCCGAGGGCGGCGACCTCGCCGGACGCTTCGGTGCCGAGCACCTGGCCACCGCGATGCCGTCACCCGATGCGGTATTCGTCTGCGGCCCGGCCGCTTTGGTCGAGGCGGTCCGATCGCACTGCGACAACGTGTACACCGAGAGCTTCGTGCCGCCGGCCTTCGATGTGCCGGCGAATCCCTCGGGCGGTCGAGTCACATTCTCCGACAGCGGTGTTGACGTCGTCGACGACGGGCGCCCGCTGTTGGAGCAGGCCGAAGCGGCCGGGCTCTCACCCGAAAACGGATGCCGAATGGGCATCTGCCACACCTGCACGCGGCGTAAAACCGCCGGCACCGTTCGCAACCTGGTCACCGGTGCGGTCTCGACCGCTCCCGACGAGGACGTGCAGATCTGCGTGTCCGTTCCGGTCGGTGACGTGGACCTGTCGCTATAGCGACCGACCATTCCAGCCCCTGAAAACTTCTGGAGGACAAACAATGTCGAACGCCAAGATTGCCCTGACGCCCGAACAGGCCGATGCATTCGGCCGGGAACTCGACGCCATCAAGGAACGTGTGATGGCAGAACTCGGCGAACAGGACGCCGACTACATCCGCCGCGTCATCAAGGCCCAGCGTGCGCTGGAGGTCGGTGGCCGGGCGCTGTTGTTCGCCGGGTTCCTGCCCCCGGCTTGGCTGGCGGGCACGGCGATGGTGGGCCTGTCGAAGATCTTGGACAACATGGAGATCGGCCACAACATCATGCACGGCCAGTACGACTGGATGCGCGATCCGGCCATCTCCGGGCGCACCTTCGAGTGGGACACGGCGTGCCCGGCCGACCAATGGCGCCACTCGCACAACTACATGCATCACACCCACACCAACATCGTGGGGATGGACCGCGACATCGGCTACGGAATCCTGCGGATGAGCGAAGACCAGCGCTGGCAGCCGTACTTCCTCGGCAACCCGGTCTACGCGTTCCTGCTGATGGTGTTGTTCCAGTACGGCGTTGCGCTGCACGAGCTGGAAACCGAGCGCATCCGCTCCGGCGAGATCCGGCTCCAGGACAAGCGTGAGGTGCTGCGGGAGATCTGGCGCAAGACCCGTCGGCAGACCCTGAAGGACTACGTCGCCTTCCCGCTGCTGGCCGGTCCCTTTGCGCCGTTCGTCTTCACCGGCAACCTGACCGCCAACCTGATGCGCAACGTGTGGTCGTACATGATCATCTTCTGCGGCCACTTCCCGGACGGGACACAGGAATTCACCGTCGAGGAAACCAAGGACGAGTCACGCGGCATGTGGTACTTCCGCCAGATCCTCGGCTCGGCAAACCTGACCGGCGGCAAGATCTTTCACCTGCTGTCCGGCAACCTCTCGCACCAGATCGAGCACCACCTGTTCCCGGACATGCCGGCCCGCCGCTACGCCGACATCGCGCCGGAGGTGCAGGAGATCTGCGAGCGCTACGGCATCCCCTATAACCGCGGTCCGCTGCTGCGTCAGTTCGGCACCGTCGTCCGCAAGATCGTCCGGCTGACCTTCCCGGACTCGTGGGTGCCAAAGGCCGGCGTCGAAAAGTCGCCCGAGCCCGAGCCGATCGCCGCGTAAATCCACATTGGCTGGGCCGCGCAATCGAGTTCCAGGGGCGGCCTAGGTGACGGCCGTCGGCGCGTCGACCGCCTTGACGAGTTTCACCTCGGGCCGTTGCGGCACGCCGTCGGCAAGGAACCAGCGAAAAGCCAGATTCCCGCGTGGATAGCCCAGCGTGGTAAGTGAATTGGGATGCGCGGTCGGGCCCGCGGACAAGACGACCGTCACCGAACCGTCACTGTTCGCCACGGCGCTGTGGCCGTTCAGGGAGCACCGGGCGTCCCGGGCGCCGAACGTCGCCATGAACTGGTTCCACACCACCAGGTTCCAGAACCTGCACGACGGCGGTCGGTGCGTGATCACCAGCGCCTCGTCCTCATCGAGCACGAAACTGCCGTACGAGTAGCAGGCGTCGCGTGCCGACCACCCGAAATTGGCGTCCGGCACCTGATAGGGATCGGCGAATTCATTAGCCACGTGGGCGGTTTCGTGCCCGAGCGCGTGTTGGTCGGCCACCCGCTTTCCCACGGCCAGCGGCACGATGGCGAACATGGTGCGCAGCCAGGTGGCGGCGGCGCGCAGGCTCGCCGCGGTCTCGGCGTCGCCGTGCCGGATCGGGTCGGGCTCGTCGAGCGCCTCGATGTGCCACGTCACCGGGCGGCCGGCCAGGGGATCGGCCTGGTAGTCGCGGGTCATCAGCACGGCCGCGTCGGGCGTGGCGGGAAAGTCGAAGGCGAAGTTGCCGTCGGCGTCGATGTCGAGATCGGTGTCGCGGACGATCGCCACCACCCGGTCCGACCAGGCGCCGGGCGTCGGCTCGTTGTACGCCGTCACCGAAAAGTACACGCTGTCACCCCTATTGCCGCTGATGCGGTATCGACGGGCGGGATCGACCGGGCATATGTAGTAGTAGGCATCGGTGTTGTCCCCGCCCCAGCGGCGGTCGCGGCGGAAAGGCGTGTTCACCGCAACGAACTGGGGCCGACCCGGTTCGGGGAACAGGTAGGTGTCCAGGGCCACGCCCAGGGTGGCGGCCAGCATCCGGTAGCCGTCGGCGACGTGCCGGTCGTCGGTGACGGCGCGGTCACCTTCGAGGAACGAGTGGCCCAGTTCGCCAAGCGTTTTCAGCAATTCCTGCCACGCCTCGGTCGATTGGTGCGTCATGCGCTGATTCCTTTCAGGAGCAACCTGGTGGTGCGATCGACCCACGCATCGTCGAGTTCGGTGACGCGGGTGAGCAGGGCGACCAGCGTGACGCCGGCGATCGTCTCGGCCAGTTCGGCGGCGGTCACGTCCGAGCGCACCTCACCGCGCAGCGCAGCGGCCGCCAGCCAGTCGGCGAGCCCGCCGCCGATGACCCCGGCGAAGCGCTCCAGCAACGCCGAGTGCAGCGTCGGGTCCGCGGCCAGCTCGCCGATCAGCCCGGGCAGGGCAGCCCTGGCGGCCGGCGTGGTGAGGAAAGCCATTGTGCGGCGGACCATCTCGCGCAAGCCCTCGGCCGTCGACCCAGTATCGGGGATGGCCGTTCCGGCGCCGATCGGGAACACCGCCTCGTGCACCAGGTGCGCCTTGCTGGGCCAGCGGCGGTAGATGGCGGGCTTGCTGGTGCCGGCGCGTTCGGCGATGGCGGAGACCAGCAAGCCGGGGTAGCCGGTTTCGGCCAGCAGCTCAACGGTCGCCCGAAGCACCGCGGCGTCGATCCGGGGATCACGGGGTCTGCCAAAATCCACAACCATTACGAAACTCAGAGTAACATAAGTCGCCGTGACCGTTCGCCTTGACGACCTGGCCTCGCCCCGCTTCAGCGCCGAGGGCCAGCAGATCCTGGACATGATGGCCTCGATGGCGCCCCAGTGCCCGTTGGATGCCGCCGCGCTGCACGCGCGGGCCAGCGCCGACACCGGCCTGGACGACTTCGGGCCCGACGACTACCGGGAACGCCTCGAGGTCTACCTCGCCGCCCTGCGCGAGATCGACGGACTGCACGACGCGGGGAGGGTGAACTTCTACGGGCAACTCCTGCAAGTCCTCAAGAACCGGTTGCTGTTGACCGACCTGCTGAGGCGCCATCCCGAGATCAACGAGATCGAACTGCGTTCACCGGTGGTCATCGCCGGGCTGCCCCGCACCGGCACCACACACCTGCACAATCTGCTGGCCGCGCCGCCGACGTTCCGTACCATGCCGTACTGGGAAAGCAACGAACCGTTCCCGATGCCGAATGAGGTTGACGTACAACCGGATCCGCGTCGGACTCGGATGGACGTCGCGGTCGGGGTGATCAACATGGTGATGCCGCATTTCGCGCTGATGCACGAGATGACCACCGATCACGTCCACGAAGAGATCCAGCTGCTGGCCAACGACGTGTCGACGATGCTGCTGGAGACGCTCGGCGACGTCCCCCGCTGGCGCGACTACTACCAGGCGCACGACCAGACACCGCACTACGAATACCTGGCCACCCAACTCCGGGCGATGCAGTACCTGCGCGGTGGTCGGCGCTGGCTGCTCAAATCGCCCCAACACCTCGAGCAGGTGCCGGTCCTGGATCGGGTCTTTCCCGACAGCATCGTGGTGTTCACCCACCGCGACCCCGTCCCGGTGGCACTGTCGATGATCGCGATGATCACCTACTCCGCCCGCATGCACCGCTCGCCGGTGCCGGTGGAGCGGATCGCCAATTCCTGGATCGACCGCCTCGACCAGATGCTCGGTGCACTCATCCGCGATCGAGACACCATCGGTCCGGACCGCTCGATCGACATTCGGTTCGACGACTTCATGGCCGACGAAATCGGCGTAGCCGCACGGGTCTATGCCCTGGCCGGCGAACCGTTCACCGACGAGGCGCGCAAGGCCGTCGACGACTACCTGACGGGCCACCGGCGCGGACGGCTGGGCAATGTCGAAACGTCATACGAGATGTTCGGGCTGAACGAGGAGAGCCTGCGGAAGCGCTTCGCGCCCTACGTCGAGCGGTTCCTGAAATAGGCGCAGTGCGCTAGCTTTTCAAGCATGGTCACCATGCCCGCGCTGGACGGCGTCGAACACAGGTACGTCGAGCTGGGAAGCGGCGTCACCATCCATGTCGCGGATGCCGGTCCGGCCGACGGACCGGCCGCCATGCTGGTGCACGGCTTCCCGGAGAACTGGTGGGAATGGCACGAGCTGATCGGTCCGCTGGCCGCCGATGGTTACCGGGTGGTGTGTCCCGACCTGCGGGGTGCGGGCTGGAGTTCGGCGCCGCGCTCGCGGTACCTGAAGGCGGAGATGGCCGAGGACCTTGCGGGCGTGCTGGACGAATTGGGCATCGCCAAAGTGAAGCTGGTCGCCCACGATTGGGGCGGGCCCGCGGCTTTCATCATGATGTTGCGCCATCCGGAGAAGGTGACGGGCTTTTTCGGACTCAACACCGTGGCGCCCTGGGCGAAGTTCGATTTGGCGGCGGTCCGCGACCTCTGGCGCTTCTGGTATCAGGTCCCGATGTTGCTGCCCGTGATCGGACCTCGGGTGCTCAGCGATCCTCACTGGCGGTTTCCCCGGATCCTGGGTTCGTGGGTCGGCGGCGGGTTCCCGCTGCCCGAGGACAGCGTGCGGTTATACGCGGAGTGCATGCGCGAGCCAGGGCACGCGGAGGCCGGATCGCGGTGGTATCGCAGCTTCCAGACCACAGAGATGCGCAGCTGGCTGGGGGGTGAGTACGACGATCACCGAGTCGACGTACCGGTGCGCTGGCTGAGCGGTACCGATGATCCGGTGATCACTCCGCGGCTTCTGGACGGATACGCCGACCACATCAGCGATTTCGAGGTGGAGCTGGTCGACGGAGTCGGTCACTGGATCGTCGCGCAACGACCCGATTTGGTGCTGGATCGGTTGCGCGGGTTCATGAAACTCTGAGTCAGTCGACGCCGATGGTGACTTCGGTCGACTTGATGAACACCGTCGCCTTCTGACCGACCTGAAGGCCGAGGTCGGTCGCGGCATCCTTGGTGACCGACGACGTGATCACCTGGTCGCCGCCGTCGAGGGTCACCTTGACCACCGCCATCACCGTGCCGAGATCGATTTCGGTGATGGTCCCCTTGAGCTGATTTCGGGTTGAAAGCCGCATCGCTAGGTCCTCCGTTTCCGCGCAAGCCATTCCGGCGATGAGCCTAGGCCCCGAAAACCACTCGCGCGATGGGTTCTACGCCGTCAGTGCCGGGGCCCCAGCAGCGCGACGGAGGCATCCACGGCCGGTTCGACGATCTCACGGACGGCCCGACCGTCTTCGACCGCAAGCGCGGTGAGCTCACGCAGACCGCCCAACAGGATCACGGCCAACGGCGCCGTCAACGGAGGCAGCTTGGCGCGCCGAAATCCGGGACTGGCGCTGAGGTCGATCAGCAGACTGGTCAGCAACTGCAGCCCGCGGCGCTGGACCGGGCGAGCGGCCGCACCCAGCGAGGGCAGTTCGCGGATCCAGCTCAACGTGATGGCCGGGCGGGCCTCGATGTATCCCACATAGGCCTCGACCGCCTGACGGATCTGGACGTGCCAATCGGCGTCGGGATCGACCGATGCCGCGATCTTGGCGCCCAACTTCTCGATGTCGACGGCCAGCAGCTCCAGAAAGCACTCTTCCTTGCCGCCGAAGTGGTCGTAGAAGGTGCGCTTGGAGGTCCGTGCGTAGCGGACGACGTCGGCGACCGTGCTGGCGCGGTAACCGCGCTCGCTGATCGAGGTGGCGAGGCCGTCGAGCAACCGGATTCGAAACGGATCGACCTCGCCGAGATCGGGGTCGCCGGCCGTTGCTGTCATTGCTGAGGTCACGGCCAGCGCCCCCGTTCGGTTCGAAACGCATCTTGTCAGCTTTGGTACTGCAGAGTACCGTACTCGGAAAAGGTCCGTGGTACATCGCGGTACCAATTCCGGCCCGGCAGATGTGGGGAGCAATGACGCCATGAGTGAACTAGCCACCGTCCCATCGGCCCCGGCCCATTTGCCACCTGCCGTCCGAAGCCCGAAGCTATTGCAGGGCATCGGCTTTGCCGCGTCACGACGAATGATGATGCGACGCCTGTCACGCCGTTATGGCAACGTCTTCACGCTGCGCCTGCCGATGTGGGGGCGTGTCATCATGGTCAGCGACCCTCAGCTGGCTAAGCAGATCTTCACCACCAGCCCAGACGAACTCGGCAACATCCAGCCCAATTTGAGCAGGCTGTTCGGCTCCGGCTCGGTATTCGGGCTCGAGGGTGATGACCACCGGCGGCGGCGGCGGCTGCTGGCGCCGCCGTTTCACGGCAAGAGCATGAAGAATTACGAGGCCATCATCGAAGAAGAGACGCTGCGCGAGATGGCCGACTGGCCGGAGGGCAGGTCATTCCCGACGCTGCCGCCGATGATGCGAATCACGCTCAACGCGATCCTGCGCGCGGTCTTCGGCGCCGAGGGCGCCGAACTCGACGAGCTGCGCCGCCTCATCCCGCCGTGGGTCACCCTGGGTTCACGCCTTGCGGCGCTACCGAAGCCGAAGCGCTATTCCCGGTTCGGCCTATGGGGCCGGCTGGACAAGTGGCGGCGTCAATACGACGACGTCATCGAGAAGCTGATCGCCGCGGAGCGGGCCGACCCGGAGTTCGCCGAGCGGACCGACGTGCTCGCGCTGCTGCTGCGCAGCACCTACGACGACGGTGCGGCCATGTCACACAAGGAGATCGGCGACGAGCTCCTGGCTCTGCTGGCCGCCGGGCACGAGACCACCGCCTCAACGCTGGCTTGGGCATTCGAGCGGATCAGCCGGCACCCGGAGCTGCTGGCGAGGCTTGTCGAGGAGGCCGACGGGGCCAGTGATGGCGGCAACGAGCTGCGCCAGGCGACGATCCTGGAGGTCCAGCGAGCAAGGACCGTCATCGATTTCGCCGGTCGCCATGTCTACCCCGAGGCCTACCGGCTCGGCGAATGGGTGATCCCGCGCGGCTATTCGATCATCGTCGGCATCGCCCAGATACACGACAACCCCGATGTGTTCCCCGATCCCGGACGGTTCAACCCGCAACGGTTCATCGACACGAAACCGTCGGCGCTGTCGTGGATCCCGTTCGGCGGCGGGACGCGTCGGTGCGTTGGGGCGGCGTTCGCGAACATGGAAATGGACGTCGTGCTACGAACGGTGTTGCGAAACTTGACCATTGAGACGACGGACGCTCCCGGCGAGCGCTGGCACGGCCGCGGGGTCGCGTTCACCCCGAAGGACGGCGGCCGAATCGTGATGCGCCGCCGCTGAACTCGGCGCTAGGCTCCGCCTACTGGCCGGCGGCCGCGCGACGCGGCAGTTTCCAGCCCGGGCGGATGAAGTGGCAGGTGTACCCGTTGGGGTAGTGCTGCAGGTAGTCCTGGTGCTCGGGTTCGGCTTCCCAGAAGTCGCCGGCCGGGCTGACCTCGGTCACCACCTTGCCGGGCCATAGCCCCGATGCCTCGACATCGGCGATGGTGTCCAGCGCGATCCGCTTCTGGTCCTCGTCCAGATAGAAGATGGCCGACCGGTAACTGGTGCCCCGGTCGTTGCCCTGGCGGTCTTTCGTTGTCGGATCGTGGATCTGGAAGAAGAACTCCAGGATCGTGCGGTAGTCGGTGACCGCCGGGTCGTAGATGATCTCGATGGCTTCGGCGTGGGTGCCGTGATTGCGGTAGGTCGCATTGGGGACGTCACCGCCGGTGTAACCGACCCGCGTCGAAACCACGCCCGGCTGCTTGCGGATCAGTTCCTGCATCCCCCAGAAGCAGCCGCCGGCGAGAATCGCTTTCTGGTTGGTCATGCTTCGTCCTCCATAACCGGCTAGCACTCGGGCAGGAACAAGGCCAGGCTACACTCCGCCGATGAGCTGCAATGGTGCCGCGAAATCATGAACACGCCGAAGTTCTCGCGTAGCGAACTGGCCGCCGCGTTCGAGAAGTTCGAAGCGACCGTCGATGCGGCGGCGCGGTCGCAGGACTGGGACGCGTGGGTGCAGCACTACACGCCCGATGTGGTCTACATCGAACACGCGGCGGGCACCATGCACGGCCGCGACGAGGTCCGCGAGTGGATCAGCAGGACGATGGGCAGCTTTCCCGGCAGCCACATGGTCGCTTTCCCGTCGCTGTGGTCGGTGATCGACGAGGCCACCGGGCGCATCATCATGGAGCTCGACAACCCGATGCGCGATCCGGGCGACGGCACCGTCATCAGCGCGACGAACATCTCGATCATCACCTACGCCGGTGACGGCCTGTGGCGTCAACAGGAAGACATCTACAACCCGTTGCGCTTCGTGCGGGCGACGTTGAAGTGGTGCCGCAAGGCCCAAGAGCTCGGCACCCTCGACGAGGAAGCCGCGCGTTTCATGGATCAGTACGGAGGGGCCCAGTGACCACCAGACCCAAGCTCGTCATCGGCGCCAACGGCTTCCTGGGTTCGCATGTGACCCGCCAGCTCGTCGCCGACGGTTTCGAAGTCCGGGCCATGGTGCGGCCGAACGCCAACACGCGCTCCATCGACGACCTGGACGTCACCCGGTTTCACGGCGACGTGTTCGACACCGCCGTGCTGCGCGAGGCGATGGACGGCGTGGATGACGTCTACTACTGCGTCGTCGACACCCGCGCCTGGCTGCGCGACACCTCTCCGCTGTTTCGCACCAACGTCGAGGGGCTGCGCAACGTCCTCGATGTGGCAATCGCGCAACCCGGCCTGCGCCGGTTCGTCTTCACCAGCACCTACACGACCGTCGGCCGGCGCCGCGGGCACGTGGCGACCGAAGACGACGTCGTGGGCAGTCGCGGGCTGTCGGACTACGTCAAGTCCCGGGTGCAGGCCGAGAACCTGGTGATGCGTTACGTGGCCGAGTCCGGCCTGCCCGCGGTGGCGATGTGCGTGTCGACGACATACGGCGACGGCGATTGGGGTCGCACCCCGCACGGTGCGTTCATCGCCGGCGCGGTCTTCGGCAAGCTGCCCTTCACGATGGAGGGCATCCAGCTGGAGGTCGTGGGCGTCACCGACGCGGCCCGGGCCATGATCCTGGCCGCCGAACGCGGCCGCATCGGCGAGCGATACCTGATCTCCGAGCGGATGATCGCGTTGAAAGAGGTGGTCCGGATCGCGGCCGACGAGGCCGGGGTGCCGCCGCCGCGGCGCTCGATCTCCGTTCCGATGCTCTACGCCCTGGGTGCGCTGGGCGACGTGCGGGCCCGGCTCACCGGCAAGGACGCCGAACTCAGCCTCGCCTCGGTGCGCATGATGCGTGCCGAAGCGCCCGTCGACCACAGCAAGGCCGTGCGCGAATTGGGTTGGCAGCCTCGCCCGGTCGAGGAATCCATTCGCGAGGCGGCCCGCTTCTGGGCGGCGATGCGAAATGCCAAGGGTAAGAGCGCGACTCCCGGCTGAACGCCACGCCGATCGCCGTTCAGGATGCGCCGCGGCCCGTCGTGGGGGACTAGCCTCGGGCGGTATGCCGACCGCGCGAGTACCCGTCGATCTCACCGGGGCGCCCCAGACCATGCTGGCGACGTTCTACGCGAAGGCGCTGGACGCCGACTTCGACAAGCCGATCCTGGGCGATCGGTACGCCAAGGAGATCGTCGAGCGCATCGACTACGACTGGAAGAAGACCACCATCACGGCGCGGCGAGCGCCGTCGGTGACCACCCGGTCGGCGCACTTCGACGACTGGACGCGCAAATTCCTTGCCGCGCATCCGCGTTCGGCCGTGCTGCACCTGGGCTGCGGGCTGGACAGCCGGTTCTTCCGCGTGCAGCCGGGTCCGGACGTCGAGTGGTACGACGTCGACTACCCCGAGGTTGTCGCGCTGCGCACCCAGCTCTACCCGAGCCCCGATCACTACCGCGTCATCGCCGCCTCGGTCACCGACCCGGCATGGCTGGAAGACATCCCCGCCGACCGTCCCACCCTGATGATCGGGGAGGGGCTGACCATGTACCTCACCGAGCGGGACGGCATCGCGCTGCTGCGCCGGGTGGTCGACCGATTCGGTTCCGGCGAGTTGCAGTTCGACGCGTTCAACTGGCTCGGGATCAAGTCGCAATGGCTCAACACGGTGGTGCGGCGGTCGGGATCCACGCTGCACTGGGCGATCAACGGGCCCGACGACATCGTCAACGCCGTGCCGGGGGTGCGGCTGCTGGCCTGGGAACGATGGTTCGAGTCCGACACCTTCGCGCGGTTGCCCCGCCCAACCCGAGTCCTGGGCAAGCTCATGGCGCAGGTTCAGGCGGCTGCGAACATGGCGCAATACCACCGCTACGCATTTGGCCCGGCCGAACGGGAAGGCTAGGCCACGGACGCGCGTTGAACGACTGATAGGCGCCTGAAGGAGGAACCACCATGGCCCACCCGGAAATCAAAGAACCCAACGCGGGGCACCCGATCACCATCGAGCCGACCAAGGGACGGGTGCAGGTGCGCGTCAATGGCGAGCTCGTCGCCGACACCACCGCCGCGCTGGAACTGCGTGAAGCCACTTTGCCTGCGGTGCAATACATTCCGATCGCCGACGTGGTACAGGATCGGCTCACCCGGACGGACACCAGCACGTACTGCCCCTTCAAGGGCGACGCGAGCTACTACAGCGTGACCACTTCGGCCGGTGACACCGTCGACGACGTGATCTGGACGTACGAGCAGCCGTATCCGGCGGTCGCGGCGATCGCCGGGCATGTGGCGTTCTACCCCAACAAGGCCGACATCAGCGTGCTAGCTCAGTAGGGGACCCACCCGGGAAGCGCGGTCGCCACCGCGCGGGTGTCGCTGTAGAGGCGCATCGAGACGATCAGCCCGTCGCGGGTGTCGAAGATGCAGACGAACGGGCTGTCGTACTCGACGCCGGCGGACGTGGTGCCGCTGGCCTGCGCCTCCACCACCACGGTCTCCCCCTCGTTGACGCAGCGCACCAGGTCGATGGTCAGTTCGAGCTCCTGTTTGCGTCGCTCCACCCCACGCCGAAACGCGTCCTTGTCACAGGACGTGCGGGTGTAGAGCGTCCAGTAGGTGAAGTCGTCGCTGAGCAGGGAGAAGCCCTCGTCCAGATCGCCGCCGTCGCTGGTGCTCTGCAGGAACATCCAGGCCAGTTCGCCCTGCGGGTCATCGAACGGCGTCATCACAACGCAATATTGACCTGGGACGCAGTTCACGGTCAATCACGGCAGTCGGGGAGTCATCAGATGGAAAGCGCGCGCACGGTCGTGTTCCCCGGAGCCGTCAGCTTCGGGCACACGTTGGCGCCCCTTCGCCGCGGCCGGGGGGATCCGTGCTTCCGGACTCCCGGTGACGGCTCGATCTGGCGTACCAGCCTGCTACCCACCGGTCCGGTCACGGCCCGGATCAGCCGCGTCGCCCACAACACCGCGCACGCGGTGGCGTGGGGCGGCGGCGCGCAGGAGTTCGTCGAGATGCTGCCCGCCCTGCTCGGTCTCGAGGACGACGACTCGGACTTCGTGCCGCACCATCCGACGGTTGCCGCCGCCCAGCAACGGGTGCCGCACCTGCGCCTGGGAAGAACCGGCCTGGTGCTGGAGGCGCTGATCCCGGCCATCATCGAGCAGCGGGTGCCCGGCGCCGATGCGTTTCGCGCATGGCGGGTGCTGGTGTCGAAGTACGGCACGCCGGCGCCGGGGCCGGCGCCCGACGGGATGCGCGTCATGCCGGCCGCGGAGGTCTGGAGATATATCCCGTCGTGGGAGTTTCATCGCGCCAACGTGGACCCGAGACGGGCGCAGGCGGTGGTGACCTGCGCGCGTCGGGCCTCCTCGGTGGAGCGGCTGGCGGGTGGGCCGGCCGGGCAGGCGCGTGCGGCGCTCATGTCGCTGCCGGGCGTGGGGGAGTGGACCGCCGCCGAGACGGCACAACGCGCCTTCGGTGACGCCGACGCCGTGTCGGTGGGCGACTACCACATCCCCAAGATGATCGGCTGGACGTTGCTGGGGCGGCCCGTCGACGACGCCGGCATGCTCGAACTGCTCGAGCCGATGCGCCCGCACCGCCAGCGCGTGGTCCGGCTCCTCGAGGCCAGCGGACTGGCGTACGAACCGCGCCGCGGGCCGCGGCTGCCGGTGCAGCAAATCCACTCACTTTGATCCGTCGCGTTTTTCACTATCGCCATCGGGTACCCAACGGGGCAGTAACCGTGTGTGAACCCCGTGGAAGGAAGCTAGGAAACAAGCGATGACTCAGTTCACGATTCCGGGATTGACCGACAAGCAGGCGGCGCGGCTCACCGAACTGCTGCAAAAGCAACTGAGCACCTACAACGATCTGCACCTGACGCTCAAGCACATTCACTGGAACGTGGTGGGCCCCAACTTCATCGGCGTGCACGAGATGATCGACCCGCAGGTGGATGCGGTCCGCGGGTTCGCCGACGATGTCGCCGAACGCATTGCGGCCCTTGGTGCTTCGCCGCAGGGTACTCCCGGCGCCATCATCAAGGACCGCTCGTGGGACGACTATTCGGTCGGCCGCGACACGGTCCAGGCCCACTTGGCCGCGCTGGATCTGGTGTACACCGGCGTGATCGAGGACATCCGCCAATACATCGACGAGACAGACGAACTCGACCAGGTGACCCAGGACCTGCTGATCGGGCAGGCGGGTCGGCTGGAGAAGTTTCAATGGTTCGTCCGGGCGCACCTGGAAAGCGCCGGCGGAGAGTTGGCCCACCAAGGCAAGAGCACCGAGAAGGACGCCGCAAGCAGCGCTCGTGGCAAATCCTGACGGTTATGCTAGTCACGGTGCTTGGAATCGGCGTCCCGCGAACCGTTTTTGGGGACTAGGACATTGATGCGGTCTCCGGCCGTGAGTTGCACGGCGGGTTGGGCGTCGACCAGCTGCCGGTTGTGCACTACGGATACCGGGAGGTGGCCCGCCGGCCAATCGAGGTCGTCGAGCGTGCGTCCGACCGCGGCTGAATCCGCCGCCAGAGTGTGCTCGATGATGCAGTATCCGTCGAGTTGACTTCGCGGATCGTGTTCGTTCTCGGGACTTTTCGGGTCCGCGGAGTCACCGCCGAGATTCGCGGCGGTGGGGCTGGGTTCGACACCTGTGACGTAGGCACTGACGGCGCGCAGCACGTTCTGGTTGGTCAGCCAACCCTGAACGCGGTGCGCGTTGGTATCGATCACCGGTAGTCCATCGCGGCCGTAGAGCACCAGCTGGCGCAGGGCCTGCGCGAGGCTGTCGTTGGCAAACAGCGCCTGCGGTTCCCGGATCCGGGTCACGGGGCCGAGGAGTTGTGTTCTGTCGTGGGTGGTGTCGCTTGTCGGATGGGTCAGGTCCAGTGGAGTGGCAAATGGATGCATGGCCTCAGCGACCGTGAGGCCCGCAAAAGCGTGGGCGGGGGCGGGCCGATCGATGTCGATGCCCCGGCGTAGCAGCTTGGCGGTGTAGATGGTGCCGTAGGAAAGCCCGCGCGACACCGTGGTTCCCACGGCGACGGCCAGCATGACCGGCAATGTCAGGGTGAAGTCGCCGGTCATCTCGACCGTGCTGGCCAGCGCGGTGAGCGGGGCCCGGGCGGCGGAAGCGAATACCGCGCCCATGCCGACGATGGCATACAGCGCGGGATGTCCCACCGCAGTGCCGATGACGTGCTGGACGATCAGCCCGAATGCCATGCCGGAAGTAGCCCCCACGAACAACGACGGAGCGAACACGCCGCCGGAGCCGCCGATCCCGATGGTCAAGCTGCACGCCAGCATTTTGCCGCCGGCGAGGACCACCAGGAACCACAGAGCGTAATGACCGGCAAAGGCGGCGTACATGACCGGGTAGCCCACCCCGTACAGCTGCGGCACGGCGAGCAACAGCAGGCCCAGCACCAATCCACCGACCGCCGGTCGCGCCCAGTCCGGGCGCTCGCCCCAGAGCCGATCACACAGATCCTCCGTCTTGTACAGGACGTTTTTGAACACGATGCCCAGCACCCCGGCGACCGCCGCAAGAAGGGCGATCAGCAAGTAATTGGCAATGTGATTGAGCTCGATGCCCTCGGGAAGCTTCGTGAGGAAAGGGGCGGAGCCGAAGAACACGCGGGCGATCACGTCGGCGACCATTGCCGAAAGCATGATGGTGAAGATCGCCTCGACCGAGAGTTCACGCAGGATCAGTTCGACGGCGAAGAACACCCCGGTGATCGGGGCGTTGAACGTTGCCGAGATGCCGCCGGCGGCGCCGCACGCCACCAGCACCCTTAGCCGATTCTCCGGCATCCGCACCCATTGACCGAAGCTTGATGCCAGCGCCGCACCGATCTGCACGATCGGCCCCTCCCGACCGACCGAGCCGCCGGTCCCGATGCACATCGCCGAGGCCAGCGCTTTCACCACCGTCACCTGCGGGCGGATGCGGCCGCCGTTCTCTGCGACGGCGATCATCACTTCCGGGACGCCGTGGCCACGCGCCTCGCGCGCGAACCGGCTGATCAGTGGCCCGTACAGCAACCCGCCGATAACGGGGATGACCGCGTAAAACGCGATCCCCAACCAGGGCAGGTGGTCGCTGGCCGCCCACCCCTGTTGGCCGAACTCGTCATGGCCGGTCGCCAGCCAGGTGAAGCCGAAGACCAGGTAGCGGAACGCCACCGCGCCGAGCCCGGCGCCGACCCCCACCACGATTGCCACGCAAAACAAGCCCAGTTGATTCGCCCGCAGCCAGCTTGCGAGCTGTCCCGGAAACCCGGCCCCCGGCTTTCGCGTGCGGGCCGGGTGACCGGCTGATTTGTCCTGCCCCATGCCCGTCACCCTCCCAGCGTTCTTTTCAATCGTTGCGTCGAAACCATGTTCGAAGGTCACCCGCACCCGCGACGAATATTTATGTCAGCAAATATTGCCCTATGGAACTATCGGCCGCCTGTTACGAGCCCCAGGAATAAGTGGACCTCAGTCCGGTTATATGGGCATCCACTAAACGAGGAGCCCGATGCCTGCAATCACGGCTGACACCATGACCCTGCCGCGAGTGAGCGGCCCCGGCCCCGCGGATGCCGAGCGGGCCGTCCGATCGATCACCACCTGCCCGCGCGGCTACGAGGGCGAGGGTTTTCCGGTGGTGCGCGCCTTCGCGGGCGTCAGCACCGCCGCGCTCGACCCGTTCGTGCACATGGACCAGATGGGTGAGGTCGACTACCAACCGGGCGAGCCCAGGGGCACCGATTGGCATCCGCACCGCGGCTTCGAAACCGTGACCTACATGCTCGACGGGAAGTTCGCGCACCAGGACTCGCACGGTGGCGGCGGCCTGATCGCCGACGGCGCCACGCAGTGGATGACGGCCGGGTCCGGCATCCTGCACATCGAGACCCCGCCGGCCGAACTGGTCGACAGCGGCGGGCTCTTCCACGGCATCCAGTTGTGGGTCAACCTGCCGAAAAAGGACAAGTTCGCGCCCCCGCGCTATCAGGCCATCGAGGGTGGCGACGCTGCCCTGCTCGCCTCCGACGACGGCGGGGCGTTGGTCCGCATCATCGCCGGCGAGATCGACGGCCACCGGGGTCCGGGCATCACTCACACCCCGATCACCCTCGCCCACGCGACCATCGAGAACGGGGCCCGGCTCAACATCCCGTGGCGGCGCGATTTCAACGCGCTGGCCTACGTGCTGTCCGGCAGCGGGTACGTCGGTCCGGTCGCGCACCCGATCCGCCAGGGGCAGTTAGCGGTCCTGTCAGCCGGCGATCGGATCACGGTCGGCGCCCAGCGGGCACCGGATTCGAGCGGCCTGCCGGTCCGGGGCGCCATTGATGTGCTGCTTCTGGGCGGGCGGCCGATTCGCGAACCGGTATTCCACTACGGCCCTTTCGTGATGAACACTCGGGCGGAATTGATCGAGGCGCTAGAGGACTACCGAGCTGGAAAGTTTGGCACCATTCCGCCAAATGCGCTAATGCCGCACCGCGGGGGTGGCACACTTTAGCAATGCATCCCCGGGGGAATCGCAGGCCGGGGCGTCCGCCCGCCGCGAAAGCCGACGAGACGCGGCAGCGGATCATCCAAGCCGCCCGTCTGGTCTTCAGCGAGCGCGGCTACGACGGCGCGACGTTCCAGGCCATTGCGGCGCGCGCCGACCTTACCCGACCGGCGATTAACCATTATTTCTCGAGCAAACGAGCGCTTTATCGCGAAGTTATGGACGAGACAAATGAATTCATCATCGGAGCAGGAATTAAACAGGCCGAAGGCGAGACGGGGCTGGTAGCACGGCTGACGGCGTTCATCTCCGCGGCTGTTAAAGCGAATTCGGAAAATCCCGCCGGTTCGGCGTTCATTATCGGCGGCGTACTCGAATCGCAGCGGCATCCGGAGTGGAGCGCAACCGAAAATGATTCCGTGCGGGTGGCGCGAGAATTTCTGATGCGCGAAGTGAACGAGGCGATCGAGCGCGGCGAGGTCGTCGCCGACATCGACGCGTCCGCGTTGGTCGAATCACTGCTCGTGGTGATCTCGGGGGTGGGCCTGTACGCGGGTTACATCAAGAGCTACAAGGAAATGCTGGCTGTCACAGGGATGCTGCGCCAGCTCCTGGAAGGCGCGCTCTGGCGGCCGGAGGCCTAGCCCCTTCGACGCAGTGAAGTTGCGCACAAAGCGTATAGGCTAACTAACTTATCCCGGTACCATGGTCGGGATATGACTGACCTGGATGCCTCGCCACCGCCTTCCGTACGGTCTGCCAGCGACAGCTGGACCATCACCGAACTCGTCGGCGCCACCGCGCTGGGCGTCGCCGCGTCGCGCGCCGCCGAGACCGCCGGACCCGATCCGCTGATCCGCGACGAGTTCGCGCGCCTGCTGGTGTCGTCGGCCGGACCGGCGTGGGCCCGGCTGGCCGACCCCGAGCTCGGCTGGCTCGACGGTGATCAGCACGGCCAGCGCGCGCATCGGTGCGGCATCGACTACCAAGCCGTGCGCACCCACTTCTTCGACGAGTACTTCACCGGGGCCGTCGACGCAGGCATCCGCCAGGTGGTGATCTTGGCCGCCGGCCTCGACTCCCGGGCCTACCGGCTGGACTGGCCGACCGGCACCACGGTCTACGAGATCGACCAGCCCCAGGTACTCGAGTACAAGGCGGGCATCCTGCAGCAGCACGGCGCCGTGCCCACCGCCATCCGGCACCCCGTCGCGGTGGACCTGCGCGACGACTGGCCCGCGGCCCTGACCGCCGCCGGGTTCGACCGCACGCGGCCCACCGCGTGGCTGGCCGAAGGCCTGCTCCCGTACCTGCCCAGCGACGCCCAGGACCGGCTGTTCGAGATGTTCACCGCGCTGAGCGCACCCGGCAGCCAGGTCGCGATCGAGATGTTCGGCATGAACTCGCGCAGCAACTCGCAGCGCTGGCTGCGGATGCGGGAGCGGCTCGGCCTGGACGTCAACGTCCAGGCGCTGACGTACCACGAGCCGGACCGTTCGGACGCCGCGGCGTGGCTGGCCGAACACGGCTGGCAGGTGCACAGCGTGAGTAACCGCGACGAGATGGCCCGGCTGGGGCGTCCAGTGCCCGACGACCTGACCGACGAGGCGGTCCGCAGCACCCTGTTGCGGGCGCGTCTCGGCACGCCCACCGCCTGACCGAGGATCGATCCAAGGAGCAACGCCATGAGTTCACTGCGCACGCACGACGACACCTGGGACATCAAGAGCAGCGTCGGCACCACCGCGGTGATGGTCGCCGCGGCGCGGGCCATCGAGACCGAGCAGCCCGACGCGCTGATCCGCGACCCCTACGCCCGGCTGCTGGTCAACAACGCCGGCGCCGAGGTGCTCTGGGAGGCCATGCTCGACCCGGAGGTCGTGGCCAAGATCGAAGCCATCGACGAAGAATCCGCCGCCCGGATCCAGCACATGCGCGGCTACCAGGCGGTGCGGACCCACTTCTTCGACGAGTACTTCGCAGACGCCGTCGCCGCCGGGATCCGGCAGGTGGTGATCCTCGCGTCGGGTCTGGATTCGCGGGCGTACCGCCTCGACTGGCCGGCCGGCACCACCGTCTACGAGATCGACCAGCCCCAGGTGCTGGACTACAAGACCACGACGCTGGCCGAAAGCGGCGCCACGCCGTCGGCCGACCGTCGCGAGGTGGCGATCGACCTGCGCGAGGACTGGCCGACCGCGCTGCGCGCCGCCGGCTTCGACCCCGCCCGGCCCACCGCCTGGCTGGCGGAGGGATTGCTGATGTACCTGCCCGCGGAAGCCCAGGACAAGCTGTTCACGCAGATCGGCGAGCTCAGCCCGGCGGGCAGCCGCGTCTCCGCCGAGACCGCACCCATGCACGCCGAGGAGCGGCGCCAGCAGATGCGCGAACGGTTCAAAAAGGTTGCCGACCAGCTCGGCCTCGAGGAGACCGTCGACGTCGGCGAGCTGATGTACCGCGACGAGCACCGTGCGAACCTCGCCGACTGGCTCAACGAGCACGGCTGGCGCGCCACGGCGCAGAACTCGATCGACGAGATGCACCGCCTGGGTCGTGGGGTGCAGAGTTCCGAAATCGACGAAGACCGGGACGCCTTCTCCGACTTCGTCATCGCCGAGCGCCTGTAGCGGCCCGCACCGGCTCGTCGACCGTCCGTTGGCTCGCGGCTCCGGTTACCGGGAATTCGCCTGGTCATCGGGGACAATGGTCACTCATTATGGCCAGTGGCGGATCGGGGCGATCGCACCGTTGGGTGCTGCTCAAGGGCCGCCTGGTCGCCAGCATCGCGTCGGCGTTCGTCATGGCCATCACCGGCGTCGGCTGGACGGGCTACCACACCGCGCTGGGCAGGATCATCATCTCGCACGCACTGCCCCATGCGGCGACGACGCTGGACGGCAACCAGAACATCCTGCTGATGGGCTTGGACAGCAGGTTGGATCAGAACGGTCAGCCGCTGCCCCAGGAGATCTACGACGCGCTGCACGCCGGTGACGAAAGCTCGGGCGGCTACAACGCGAATGTCCTTATCGTCGTGCATCTTTCGGACGGTGACGGGCCCGTCACCGCGATCTCGATTCCGCGCGACGACTACGCGGAGCTACCGGGCTGCCCGGGGTCGGTCTGCGCCGGCAAGATCAAGCAGGCCTACGGGCTGGCCTATCAGCAGTCGCTGAATTCGCAGGCGGCCGGGAAATCGGGTGGGGCGGGCGCCACCAATCTGGCGGCCCGCGAGCAGACCGCCCGCGAGGCTGGGCGCAAGGCCGAAATCAGCGCCGTCAACGACTTTCTGGGGATCTCCGTCGACCACTTCGTCGAGATCACGCTGGGCGCGTTCTTTCAAATCGCCAAGGCCGTCGAGCCGATCACGGTGTGCCTCAACGCCGATACGCGGGACAGCTATTCGGGTGCCGACTTCCATCAGGGGGTGCAGCGCATCGACGCCGCGGACGCGATGGCCTTCGTGCGGCAGCGCCGCGACGAAAACGACGGCTCCTTCACCGATTTCGACCGGACGCGACGGCAGCAGGCGTTCCTGGTGTCGTTGGTCCAGGCGGCTCGCAGCGGTGGTGCGCTGTCCAGCGTGAGCGGGCTGCGTAAGCTGCTGCAGGTCGCCCGAGACAACGTCGCCGTCGACGACGGGCTCGACATCATGGAATTGGCCTCGCGGGCCTCGCAATTGAGTGAGCGGCCGCTGTCGCTGTACACCCTGCCCATCTCCGGCTTCGGCAAGGACGCCAACGGGTCCGACATCAACCAGGTCGACCTTCCGACGATCCGGCGCATCGTCAACGAGCGCTTCATGTCCGACACGCCGGTCGCGCTCGAGGCCGCGTCACCGGCCACCCAGCCGGCACCCGTGCTGACCGAACCCGTGATCCTCGACGTCGTCAACGCGGCCGCACGGGACGGACTCGCGGCCGCCATCGAGGAGGCCTTCGCGGCCCGCGGCTTCACCCGCGGCAGCGCCACGACCGCCGCGGCTCCGGCCGACGACAGCGCCATCGAATACGGCCCCGGGGCGGACCGCGGCGCGCAGCTCCTGGCCGACCAGCTGCACATGCCCGCGACGGCGAACGGCGCCGTGGCCGCGGGCACCGTGCGGCTGACGGTGGGGACGGCATTTCCCGCGGCGGACTACCTCGCCCACCCCGGCGCGACGACCGACCCGTCGGGGTCCGGGCAGGTGAGTGCCGTCGCCGCCACCGGCACCGGCGACCGCGCCCCGGCGCCGACCGACCTCAGCCAGATGACCGCGGCGAAGGTGCCCTGCGTCAAGTAACCGCGCGCCCGCAACCGCGGTGGTACTGCCCGGCGAGACCGGGGTTGGGCGGATCCTTCCTATTGCTCTCCCAACCGGATGGTTAGTATCGCGGTTATCACCGATGAGCGGCCGCCTTGCAGCGGGACTCTGCTCGGGAAGGACAATGATGACCACCGAATCGGTTGCATCGCAGACATCGCTCGCCAAGGACTCCACCAACGGGGCGGCTGCGGCCGACGTCCCCGCCACGGTTGCCCGCCTTCGTCAGACCTTCGCCACCGGACGTACCCGCGACGTCGAATGGCGCAAGCGGCAGCTGCTGCAACTGGCGAAGCTGATGGAGGAGAACGAGGCCGCGATCGCCGCCGCGCTCGCCGAAGACCTGGACCGCAGCCCCTTCGAGGCCTACATCGCCGACATCGCCACCACTGCCGGCGAAGCCAAGTACGCGGCCAAGAAGGTGCGGAGGTGGACCCGCCGCAAGTACCAGCTGCTGGAGGTGCCGCAACTTCCCGGCCGCGGTTGGATCGAGTACGAGCCCTACGGCACCGTGTTGATCATCGGCGCCTGGAACTACCCGTTCTATTTGACCCTGGGTCCGGCCGTCGGAGCGATCGCCGCCGGAAACGCCGTCATCCTCAAGCCCTCCGAGATCGCGGCGGCGTCCGCGCACCTGATGGCCGAGCTGGTGCCGAAGTATCTCGACCAGGACGCCATCGCGGTGGTCGAGGGCGACGGCGCGACGAGCCAGGAGCTCATCGCCCAAGGCTTGGACCGCGTGCTGTTCACCGGCGGCACCGAGATCGGCCGCAAGGTCTACGAGGGCGCGGCACCGCACCTGACGCCCTGCACCCTAGAGCTCGGCGGCAAGAGCCCGGTCATCGTCGCCGCCGACGCCGACGTGGAGGTGGCGGCCAAGCGGATCGCCTGGATGAAACTGCTCAACGCCGGACAGACCTGTGTGGCACCCGATTACGTCCTGGCGGACGCCACGATTCGCGATGAACTGGTCGACAAGATTGGTGCCGCCATCACCAAATTCACCTCGGACAAGCCGGGCGGCATGCGGGTGGTCAATCAGCGCCAATTCGACCGGATCAGCGGTTACCTGTCCAGCGGAGACGGCAAGGTCACCGTCGGCGGGGCCTGCGACGCGTCGAACCTGCGCATCCAGCCCGCCGTCGTGGTTGACCCCGACCCGAACGGGCCGCTGATGCAGAACGAGATCTTCGGTCCCGTCCTACCGGTGGTCACCGTCCAAAACCTGGACGAGGCAATACGTTTCGTGAACTCGAGGCCCAAGCCGCTGTCGGCCTACCTGTTCACCAAGCGACGCGAGACGCGCGAGCGGGTGATCAAGGAGGTGCCGGCCGGCGGCATGCTGGTCAACCACATCGCCTTCCAGGTGTCGACGGCCAAGCTGCCGTTTGGTGGGGTCGGCGCTTCGGGGATGGGGGCCTACCACGGCCGCTATGGCTTCGAGGAGTTCAGCCACCGCAAGTCGGTGTTGACCAAACCCACTCGGCCCGACCTGTCGAGCTTCATCTACCCTCCGTACACCGAGCGGGCCTTCAAGATGGCCCGCCGAATGTTCTGACCCTGGTTTCACCGAAACCGTTGCAACACTGAGTTTTTCACAGCAGAGAGGAAACGTATGCCCGGAGTGCAGGATCGCGTCATCGTCGTCACCGGAGCCGGTGGAGGCCTGGGCCGTGAGTACGCCCTGACCCTCGCCAAGGAGGGCGCCAGCGTCGTCGTCAACGACCTCGGCGGTTCGCGTGACGGCACCGGCGCCGGCCATAACATGGCCGACCAGGTGGTCCAGGAGATCAAGGACGCCGGCGGGCGGGCGGTCGCCAACTACGACAGCGTCGCCGAACCCGAGGGCGCCGAGAACATCATCAAAACCGCGCTCGACGAATTCGGCGCCGTGCACGGCGTGGTCAGCAACGCCGGCATACTGCGCGACGGCACCTTCCACAAGATGTCCTTCGAGAACTGGGACGCCGTGCTCAAGGTGCACCTCTACGGCGGCTACAACGTCATCCGCGCCGCCTGGCCGCACTTCCGTGAGCAGAGCTACGGCCGCGTCGTCGTGGCCACCTCCACCAGCGGACTGTTCGGTAACTTCGGCCAAACCAACTACGGCGCAGCCAAACTCGGCCTCGTCGGCCTGATCAACAGCCTGGCGCTGGAGGGTGCGAAGTACAACATCCACGCCAACGCGGTCGCCCCGATCGCCGCCACCCGCATGACCGAGGACATCCTGCCCAAGGAGGTGCTCGAGAAGCTGACCCCCGAATACGTCGCACCCGTGGTGGCCTACCTGTGCACCGAGGAAAACCCGAACAGCGCTTCGGTTTTCGTCGTCGGTGGCGGCAAGGTGCAGCGCGTCGCGCTGTTCCAGAACGCGGGCGTCAACTACGACAAGCCGCCGACGGTGGAGGACATCGCCTCGCAGTGGGGCGAGATCACCGACCTGTCCGCGGCGAAGCAGGCGGACTTCAAGCTGGGCTGAGCCAGCCGCGACCGGGTGGTCAGCGAGTCAGGCGAGCAGTTCGCCGCGCAGGCGTTCGACGTCCGCCTCGCTGACACCCGCGTCGCTTAAATAGGCGTCCAGGGACCCGAATTCGTCGTCGATCGTTTGGCGCGCGGCGTCCAGGTATTCCGGACGCACGCCGAGGACTCCGTCGGACAGCCGCGCCTCGGTGAACGTCATGACTTCCGGGGTGAGTTCGACGTCGGAGCGCTGCTTGATCATCTCGGAGATGTGGTCTCGGAGTTGGGGGACCGCGGCGTTGCTGCGCAGGTAGTCGGCGATGATGGTGTCGCGGTCGACGCCGAGCACTTCCAGCACCGTCGCGATCACGAAACCGGTCCGATCTTTGCCCGCGAAGCAGTGCGTGAGCACCGGGCGCCCGGCACCCAGCAGCGAAAAGACTTGCCGCACAGCACGTTGCGCCCCGTTGCGGGTCGGAAACTGCCGGTACTCGTCGATCATGTGACGAACGGCGGCCTCGTTGACGGCCTCGTCGGATTGGTTCGGGTCGCCTTCGAACAGCCGACGGAACGCGTGCTCGTGCGGGGCCTCGTTGTCGGTCGGTGCATCGTCGCCGAGGTCGGGAAGGGGCAGCCGGTGGATCTCGACGCCGTCGGGGACCAGCCCCGGGCCGCGCCGGGCGACTTCCTGGTTCGCGCGCAGGTCGGCGACATCGGTGATGCCCAGCTCGAGCAGCGTTGCGCGTCCGGCGTCGTCGAGCCGGCTCAGCTCACCGGACCGGAACAGCCGCCCGGGCCGAAGCGCGCTCGCGCCGTCGGCGACGTCGCGAAAGTTCCACGCGCCGGACAGTTCTCGCAACGCCTCGGTCATCCTGCGGTGACCGCCGCGGCGAAGGCCGACTGTTCGCGGCCGATCTCGGTGCGCGCGATGGTCCGCATGTGCACCTCGTCGGGTCCGTCGAAGATGCGCATGGCGCGGTGCCAGCCGTAGAGGCGGGCCAGCACCGTGTCGTCGCTGACGCCGGCGGCGCCGTGTACCTGGATGGCGCGGTCGATGACGTCGCACGCGACCTGCGGTGCCACCGCCTTGATCTGCGAGACCAACAGGTGGGCGGCCTTGTTGCCGTGCTGATCGATGGTCCACGCCGCTTTTTCGCACAGCAAGCGGGCCTGGTCGATCTCGTTGCGGGACTTCGCAATTGCTTGCTGCACCAGACCCTGGTCGGCCAGCGGCCGGCCGAAGGCGATGCGGTTGTTCGCGCGGTGCACCATCAGCGCCAGCGCACGTTCGGCGCCGCCGAGCGCGCGCATGCAGTGGTGGATGCGGCCCGGGCCCAGCCGGGCCTGGGCGATCGCGAAGCCGCCGCCCTCCTCACCGAGCAGATTGGTGGTTGGTACCCGCACGTTGTCGTAGATGATCTCGCAGTGCCCGTGCTGGTCCTGCCAGCCGAACACCGACGTCGAGCGCACCACCGTCACGCCCGGGGTGTCCATCGGCACCAGCACCATCGACTGCTGCTGGTGACTCGCGGCGTCGGGGTTGGTGCGGCCCATCACGATCAGGATCTTGCAGCGCGGGTCGGCCGCGCCCGAGGTCCACCATTTACGGCCGTTGATGACGTAGTCGGCGCCGTCGCGCACGATCGACGTCTCGATGTTGCGGGCGTCGCTGCTGGCGACCGCCGGCTCGGTCATCGAGAACGCGCTGCGGATCTCGCCCGCCAACAACGGCTCCAGCCACTGCTTGCGCTGCTCCTCGGTGGCGAACAGGTGCAGGGTCTCCATGTTCCCGGTGTCCGGCGCCGCGCAGTTGACCGCCTCGGGCGCGAGCTCCAGGCTCCAGCCGGTGAGCTCGGCCAGCGGGGCGTACTCGAGGTTGGTCAACCCCGACTCGGCCGGCAGGAACAGGTTCCACAGGCCCCGCTCTTTGGCCTTGACCTTGAGGTCCTCGATGACGGGCGGGACCGTGTGATCGTGTGGGCCGGCTTCTTCGCGGTATTTGTCGTATTCGGCCTCGGCCGGAAAGACGTACTCGGTCATGAAGTCGGACAGTCGCTTGTGGTAGTCGATGGCTTTGGCCGACATCGCGAAGTCCATGCCCGTCACGATAGGACACGTGTCGAGTCGCCGGGTTTCCGGTCGTCAGCGCGGTGCTTACGCCGGGGTGAAAGCGCGCCGGCGGGGCGGCACGATAGAGGCATGAGTGAAGCCCGCCCCCCGTTCCCGCCGTTCACCCGGGAAACCGCGATCCAGAAAGTGCAGGCGGCCGAGGACGCCTGGAACACCCGCGATCCCCACCGCGTCAGCCTGTCCTACACCGTCGATTCGCAGTGGCGCAATCGCGACGAACACGTCGTGGGCCGCGACGAGATCGTGGCGTTTCTGACCCGCAAGTGGCAGCGCGAACTGGATTACGCACTGCGCAAGAGCCTTTGGGACTTCCACGACAACCGCATCGCGGTGCGGTTCCAGTACGAGTGCCGCGACGCGTCCGGCCAGTGGTATCGCAGCTACGGCAACGAGCTGTGGGAGTTCACCGAGTCCGGACTGATGGCGCGGCGCGAAGCCAGCATCAACGACGTGCCGATCGAGCAATCGCAGCGGCGCTACTTCGGGCCCCGACCGGAGTCCGAACACGGCCACGACATCCCGCTTTGGTAGCAACAACGCCGGCTTGTGACCTCACAACGGTGCGGGCGCTACTGCGTCGCGCGGCGGCGGCGAACCATCGACCGGAGCGTCGATCGCCTTCGGCCGGGGTATCCCGCCTTGGGCTGCCGGAGCCGTTGACGCGTCCATGGTGAAACCTGGTTAAGGTAGCGAAGCGCGCGGCCGAGCCGGCGCCACGTCCATCGGCAGGGACAGTACGGGAAAGTACGGAAAGTAGATGTACGCGCCATGACAAATGCGCAGACGACGGTAGGAGTGGTCGCCGAATCCGGCCCCGACGAGCGGCGGGTCGCGCTGGTGCCGAAGGCGGTCGCGTCGCTGGTGAACAGCGGCGTGGCGGTGGTGGTCGAATCCGGCGCGGGGGAGCGGGCGTTGCTGCCCGACGCGCTCTACACCGAGGCCGGGGCCAGCATCGGCGACGCGTGGGCCGCCGACGTGGTGGTCAAGGTGGCGCCGCCGACGCAGGCCGAGGTCGCCAAGCTGCACAGCGGTCAGACGCTGATCGGTTTCCTCGCGCCGCGCAACGCCGAGAACTCGATCGGCGCGCTGAAGCATGCGGGCGTGCAGGCGTTCGCGCTCGAGGCCATCCCGCGGATCTCGCGGGCTCAGGCGATGGACGCGCTGTCGTCGCAGGGCAACGTGGCCGGTTACAAGGCGGTGCTGCTGGCGGCCTCGGAGTCCACCCGGTTCTTCCCGATGCTGACGACTGCGGCCGGCACCGTGAAGCCGGCCACCGTGCTGGTGCTCGGCGTCGGGGTGGCCGGGCTGCAGGCGCTGGCGACGGCCAAACGGCTGGGCGCCCGTACCACCGGTTACGACGTCCGGCCCGAGGTGGCCGACCAGGTGCGCTCGGTGGGCGCGCAGTGGCTTGACATCGGAATCGACGCCTCCGGCGAGGGTGGCTACGCCCGTGAGCTGACCGACGAGGAGCGCGCCCAGCAGCAGAAGGCTTTGGAGAAGGCGATCAGCGGCTTCGACGTCGTGATCACCACGGCGCTGGTCCCCGGACGCCCGGCGCCACGCCTGGTCACCGCGGCGGCGGTGGAGGCGATGAAGCCCGGCAGCGTGGTGGTGGACCTGGCCGGAGAGACCGGCGGCAACTGCGAGCTCACCGAGCCCGGCCAGACCGTCGTCAAGCACGACGTCACCATCGCGTCGCCGCTGAACCTGCCGGCCACCATGCCCGAGCACGCCAGCGAGCTCTACAGCAAGAACATCACCGCACTGCTGGACTTGCTGCTCACCGACGGCAAGCTGGCCCCCGACTTCGACGACGAAGTGATCGCGGAATCGTGTGTCACACGGAAGGACTCGTAGATGTACGACGAGCTATTGGCCAACCTGGCGATCCTGGTGCTGTCCGGATTCGTCGGGTTCGCGGTCATTTCCAAGGTGCCCAACACGCTGCACACGCCGCTGATGTCGGGCACCAACGCCATCCACGGCATCGTGGTGCTGGGCGCGCTGGTGGTGTTCGGCTCGGTCGAGCACCCCTCGCTGGCGGTGCAGATCATCCTGTTCGTCGCGGTGGTGTTCGGAACCCTGAACGTCATCGGCGGGTTCATCGTCACCGACCGGATGCTGGGCATGTTCAAGGGCAAAAAGAAGCGGCTGCCCGCCAAGGCCGAGAGCACGGAAGCGCCGGCCGCCAAATGAATTACCTGGTTATCGGCCTCTACATCATCTCGTTCGCCCTCTTCATCTACGGCCTGATGGGCCTGACCGGACCCAAGACGGCGGTGCGGGGCAACCTGATCGCCGCGGTCGGCATGGCGCTGGCGGTGGTGGCGACCCTGATCAAGATCCGCCACACCGACCAGTGGGTGCTGATCATCGCCGGCCTGGTGGTGGGCGTCGTGCTCGGCGTCCCGCCCGCCCGCTACACCAAGATGACGGCCATGCCGCAGCTGGTGGCGTTCTTCAACGGCGTCGGCGGCGGCACGGTCGCGCTGATCGCGCTCGCGGAATTCATTGAGACGCACGGCTTTTCGGCCTTCCAGCACGGCGAGTCGCCGACCGTGCACATCGTGGTGGCCTCGCTGTTCGCCGCGATCATCGGGTCGATCTCGTTTTGGGGATCGATCATCGCGTTCGGCAAGCTGCAGGAGATCATCTCCGGCTCGCCGATCGGCTTCGGCAAGGCGCAGCAGCCGATCAACCTGCTGCTGCTGGCCGGGGCGGTGGCCGCGGCCGTCGTCATCGGCCTGCACGCGCATCCGGGCACCAGCGGCGCGCCGCTCTGGTGGATGATCGGGCTGCTCGCCGCCGCGGGCGTGCTGGGCCTGATGGTGGTGCTGCCCATCGGCGGCGCCGACATGCCGGTGGTCATCTCGCTGCTCAATGCGATGACCGGGCTTTCGGCCGCGGCCGCGGGGCTGGCGCTGAACAACACCGCGATGATCGTCGCGGGCATGATCGTCGGCGCGTCCGGTTCGATCCTGACCAACCTGATGGCCAAGGCCATGAACCGCTCGATCCCCGCGATCGTCGCCGGTGGCTTCGGCGGTGGCGGCGTCGCGCCGAGCGGCGGCGACAGCGGCGACAAGACCGTCAAGGCCACCTCGGCCGCCGACGCGGCGATCCAGATGGCGTACGCCAACCAGGTGATCGTGGTGCCCGGCTACGGCCTCGCGGTCGCCCAGGCCCAGCACGCGGTCAAGGACATGGCGGCGCTGCTGGAAGACAAGGGCGTGGAGGTCAAGTACGCCATCCATCCGGTCGCCGGCCGGATGCCGGGCCACATGAACGTGTTGCTGGCCGAGGCCGAGGTCGACTACGACGCCATGAAGGACATGGACGACATCAACGATGAGTTTGCCCGCACCGACGTCGCGATCGTCATCGGCGCCAACGACGTCACCAACCCGGCGGCCCGCAACGACGCGTCCAGCCCGATCTACGGGATGCCGATCCTGAATGTGGACAAGGCCAAGTCGGTGATTGTGCTCAAGCGGTCGATGAACTCGGGTTTCGCGGGGATCGACAACCCGCTGTTCTACGGCGAAGGCACCAGCATGCTGTTCGGCGACGCGAAGAAATCGGTGACCGAGGTCGCCGAGGAACTCAAAGCGCTGTAACAGCGGGAAAAAGCGCCGCTGCGCTGGGCGGTTAGACGGGCGGGTAAGCCGGCGGCGGGTAGCCGTTTCCGTCGGTGACCCCACGCAAGCCCCAGGTCAGGTACCGCATGAAGAACTCGATCTCGTCGCTTCCGTCGTAATCCGGACTCGGATCCATCGGCCCCACCTCTCGACTCATCGCGTTCGATCAGGAGTCTAGTCGCATACGCCTGCACGTGACACCCGGCGTTTTGCTTAAACTGTCCAACCAGTTAGTTGATAGCTATTCTGGGCCGCACCGCCCCTGGCCTGGCCATACCGACGATAGTGAGAACAGATGCCCACCGACAGCATCACCCCGAACGGGCTGACCCGGCGCGAAGAGCTGCTGGCGGTTGCCACCAAGCTGTTTGCTGCGCGCGGCTATCACGGCACCCGGATGGACGATGTGGCCGACGTGATCGGGCTGAACAAGGCGACGGTCTACCACTACTACGCCAGCAAGTCGTTGATCCTGTTCGACATCTACCGCCAGGCCGCCGAGGGCACGCTGGCCGCCGTGCACGACGACCCGTCCTGGACGGCGCGCGAGGCCCTCTACCAGTACACCGTCCGGCTGCTCACCGGCATCGCCAGCGATCCGGAACGGGCCGCGGTGTACTTCCAGGAGCAGCCCTACATCACCGAATGGTTCACCAGTGAGCAGGTCGCCGAGGTCCGGGAGAAGGAAGCCCAGGTCTATCACCACGTGCACGGCCTGATCGACCGCGGCATCGCCAACGGCGAGTTCTACCCGTGCGACTCGCACGTGCTGGCGCTGGGCTACATCGGCATGACCCTGGGTGCCTACCGCTGGCTTCGCCCGAGCGGGCGGCGGTCGGCCAAGGAGATCGCCGCCGAGTTCAGCACCGCGCTGCTGCGCGGGCTCATTCGCGACGAAGCCATCCGCACGACGTCCCCGCTCGGACCCTAGGCGGGCGCGCCTTTCAGGTGCTTGTCCAGGAACGCGAGCTGGTCGGCGACCACCCGCTGGAAGGCGTCGTCGACGTAGATCGCGAAATGTCCCTCGGGATATAGCTTGATCTCGCCGCGGGGCGCCCTGGCCGCGTGGCGCAGCGTGGCCGACGCGGGCGCCACCGAGTCCGCTTCGCACACGCAGAACAGGATCGGGCACTCGATCTTGGGTGTCTCGCGGCCGGGCCGATAGCTGAAGACCTGCAACGCGATTCGCGCGGCCACCTCGTTGCGCAACTCGGCCCCGTCGGGCACCAGCCGCAGGTAGCCGGCGTACGCGTCGGGGGTGTTCATCAGCGCGACCTCGCCGGGCCTGCCGGCCGTCGGGACCATCACCGGCGGCCTGCCGCGCCGGCGTGCGAGCAGGTCGCGCACCACCCGGGCGGTGATGCGCGCGGCGATAAACGGGTTGGTGATGGTGCGTGCGGACGCGAGGCCGTCGGTGAAGGGGCATTGGGCGAC
This sequence comes from Mycobacterium sp. 1482292.6, assembly GCF_001672995.1. NCBI lineage: Bacteria > Bacillati > Actinomycetota > Actinomycetes > Mycobacteriales > Mycobacteriaceae > Mycobacterium > Mycobacterium sp. 1482292.6. The sequence goes on from NZ_LZKV01000160.1 coordinate 55,906, forward strand.
GGCGGCGGCGATGCCCGGCAGCCGGGCCGCCGTGGCGATCACGTGGCCGCCGGCAAAACTGGTGCCCCACAACGCGATCCGGTCGGGATCGATGCCGGGCAAGGTGCGGGCGTAGGCGACGGCCGCGGCCCAGTCGGCGAGCTGCATGCCGACGTCGAGGACCTGACGCGGCCGGCCCTCGCTGTCGCCGAAGTTGCGGTAGTCGAACACCAGGCAGGCGTAGCCGGCCGCGCTGAACCGCTCGGCGTAGGCGTCCAGGCGCATGCTGCGCACCGCGCCCAGGCCGTGCGCCATCACCAGCAGCGGCGCCGGCCCGTCGCCGGCCGGCCGGTAGAGCCAGGCGCTGATCAAATCGTCGCCGGACGGGAACTGAAGGTCTTCGCGTTGTGTCATCAGCGATTGATTCTGCCCCGCGGACCGCGGCCAGTCCCGCCGGTATGCGCCCCAAATTTTATGGACTACTGTCTAGAAAAGTTGTCCAGGGTTTCAGGGACGGAGACTGTCATGGCGATCCGCGTCGCGCACGTCGGCACCGGAAATGTCGGAGGGCTGGCCCTCGCCGAACTCATCACCAACCCGCAGTTCGAACTGACCGGGGTGTGCGTCTCGACGCCCGAGAAGGTGGGCAAGGACGCCGGTGAGTTGTGCGGCGTCGGCCTGGACACCGGTGTGGTCACGGGCGTCGCCGCCGTCGATGACCTGGACGCCATCATCGCTGCCAAGCCCGACTGCGTCGTGTACTGCGCGATGGGCGACACCCGGCTGCCCGAGGCGATGGGCGACGTGATGCGCATCCTGGCTGCTGGCATCAACGTCGTCGGCTCGTCGCCGGGGCTGCTGCAGTACCCGTGGGGCGTGATGCCCGACAAGTACATCGCCCGCGTGGAAGACGCTGCCAAGCAAGGCAATTCGAGCATCTTCATCAGCGGTGTCGACCCGGGGTTCGCCAACGACCTGATCCCGTTCGCGCTCGCCGGCACCTGCCAGCGCGTCGAGCAGGTGCGCTGCATGGAGATCCACGACTACGCGTCGTACAACGGAACCGAGGTCATGGACTACATGGGGTTCGCCAAGCCCATGGACGAGATCCCGATGCTGCTGCAGCCCGGCATTCTCAGCATCGCCTGGGGGACCGCGATCCGTCAGCTGGCGGCCGGCCTGGGCATCGAGGTCGACGAGATCACCGAGTCCTACCAGCGCGAGCCCGCGCCCGAGGATTTCGACATCGCGGTCGGCCATGTCGCCAAGGGCACGGTGGCGGTGCTGCAGTTCGAGATTCGCGGCATGGTCAACGGTCATCCGGCCATCGTCATCGAGCACGTCACCCGGCTGCGGCCCGACCTGCGCCCCGACCTGCCCCAGCCCGCCTCCGGTGACGGCTCCTACCGCGTCGAGATCACCGGCGAGCCGTCGTATGCGGTCGACATCATTCCCAGCAGCCGCAAGGGCGACCACAACCACGCGGCGATCGCGGGCGCCGCAGGCCGCGTCGTCAACGCCATCCCCGCCGTGATCGCGGCGCCGCCGGGCATTCGGACCACACTTGACTTGCCGCTGGTAACGGGCAAAGGCCTGTACGCACCAAGCACTTTGGTGACCACCTAAATCGAAAGGAGACCCACGTGGGTCGGGTAGACGGCAAGGTTGCGCTGATCAGTGGTGGCGCCGGCGGCATGGGAGCCGAAGACGCGCGGCTGCTGGTCGAGGAGGGCGCCAAGGTCGTGATCGGCGACATCCTCGACGACCAGGGCAAGGCGCTGGCCGACGAGATCGGTGACTCGGCGCGCTATGTGCACCTCGACGTCACCCAGCCCGACCAGTGGGATGCCGCCGTCGCCACCGCGGTCGGCGAGTTCGGCAAGCTCAACGTGCTGGTCAACAACGCCGGCACCGTGGCGCTCGGCTCGCTGAAGAACTTCGATCTGGCCAAGTGGCAGAAGGTGATTGACGTCAACCTGACCGGGACGTTCTTGGGCATGCGGGCCGCGGTTGAGCCGATGATCGCGGCCGGCGGCGGCTCGATCATCAACGTGTCCTCCATCGAGGGCCTGCGCGGCGCGCCGATGGTGCACCCCTACGTCGCGTCCAAGTGGGGCGTGCGTGGGCTGGCGAAGTCGGCGGCCCTCGAGCTGGCGCCGCACAACATCCGGGTCAACTCGATACACCCGGGGTTCATCCGCACCCCGATGACCGCCCACCTGCCCGAGGACATGGTGACCATCCCGCTGGGCCGCCCGGGCGAGGTCCGCGAGGTCGCGACCTTTGTGCTCTTCCTGGCCAGCGACGAGTCGTCCTACTCCACCGGCAGCGAGTACATCATGGACGGTGGCCTGGTCACCGACGTGAATCACAAGGAGTTCTAGGCGGCCCATGCTGCCGTCGACATTATAAGTGACCGGTCGGCTAATATCGGTGGCATGCCCCGCCCACCGAACCCGGACGTGCCGCGCCGGCTGTTGGCGGCGGGGCTTGACCTGGTGCATGCGCGTGGGTTCGCGGCCAGCGGCGTCAAAGACATCACCGACGCCGCCGGCGTGCCGAAGGGATCGTTCTACGCGTACTTCCCCAGCAAAGAGGCGTTTGCCGCGGCCATCCTGGAGCACTACTGGGCCGATATCGAAGCGCGCCTGGTGCCCATCCTGGAGGCGGACGGGCCGGCGCGGGAGCGAATCACCCGCTTCTTCCATGTGCTCGCCGACGAACACGAAACCGGCAACTTCCTGCTCGGCTGCCTGGTCGGCAACCTCTCGCTCGAGCTCGGGGGATCCAGCGACCAGGTCCGTGCCGAGCTCGTCCGCATTCTCGACCGCTGGGATACGGCTATCGCGGAATGTGTGCGGTCCGGCCAGCGTGGATCGGGAGAGATTCGCGCGGACCTTGATGCGGAGCAACTGGCGGCCCAACTGATCGAGGCGTGGGAAGGGGCGGCCCTACGCGGCAAGGTGACCCGCAGTCGCGGCCCCTACGACCGCTTCGAGGCGGTCACGGTCCCGGCGCTCCTGGACTGATGGTTAAGACCGGGAATGTCGGCACCGGCCGCGCCTGTTAAATAGACGACTGGTCAGTTATAAACCAGGTGACAAGCGAGGAGGCCGGACCGCCATGACATCGAACGAGAATCTCAGTCAACGCAGAATCGTCCTGAACAACGGCGGGGAGATTCCGGCGCTCGGGTTCGGGACTTCGCTTTCCGATAACGGCAGGACGCGCGAGGCCGTCAAAGCCGCGGTCGAGGTCGGGTTCCGCCACCTCGACGCTGCGGAGCGTTACCGCAACGAAGCCGAGGTGGGTGCGGCGCTCAAGGAGCTGTTCGCCGACGGGACGGTCCGCCGCGACGAGCTGTTCGTGACCACCAAGCTGTGGAACAACAACCACCGACCCGAACGGGTGAAGCCCGCGCTGCAGGCGAGCCTTAACAGGCTCGGGCTGGACACGGTGGACCTGTATCTGGTGCACACCCCGTTCGCGTTCCAGCCTGGCGATGACCAAGATCCCCGCGACATCCACGGCGCCGTCATCTACGACGACGGCGTCACCTTGGAGGAGACGTGGGCCGCGATGGAAGCGCTTGTGGACGAAGGCCTTACGAACGCAATCGGGCTGTCCGACATCGACGTCGAAGGCGTCCGAAGGATAGTCGAGACCGCCCGCATCAAGCCGGCCGTCGTCCAGGTCGAGTCGCACCCGTATCACCCCCAGTGGGAACTGCACGGTTTGCGCGACACGGACGGAATCATCCTGTCGGCGTTCGCCTCGCTGGGGCACGCGCTGGAACCGCGGCTCCTCGATGACCCTCTCATCGTGTCCATCGCCCGGCAGCTCGGCAAGACTCCCGCACAGGTGCTGCTGGCCTGGGGAATTCAGCGGGAAAGCGCGGTTCTCACGGCATCCGTGACGCCGGCACGCATCCGCGAGAACTTCGACGTCACCGCGCTTCCCGAGAGCGCGATCCAGGACATCAATGAGCGCCTGGAAACTCGGCACCGGTTCAATTCCGTTGTCGACGCCGGGCAACCGGGATTCGCCGAGGTGCCCCAGGGCAGTGGATAGGGTCGCCCGAGGAAGGCGATGGCGGGTGTCGGCCGCCTTGCGCCAGGCGGGTTCCGGCATGTCGGTCCCGTCGTGGCCCACTCGTTCATGCAGGCCGTGGGAATAGAGAACGGCCATATTGAAGGGTGCTTCCGCGCGGTGCCGGGCTGAACCTGGACAACACGCGGCCGGTGCAAGCGTCTTGCGTCGTCGGTGCTATAACCGCGAGCATGCTGCGCAGCCTGGCGAGCCTGGTCGGATCGAACCACGTCGTCACCGATCCCGACGTGCTGGCGGCGCGCAGCGTCGACCACACCGGCCGCTACCGCGGCAAGGCGAGCGCGCTGGTGCGGCCCGGCACGGCCGAGCAGGTCGCCGAGGTGCTGCGGGTGTGCCGCGACGCCGGCGCCCATGTGACCGTGCAGGGCGGCCGGACGTCGCTGGTGGCAGGCACCGTTCCCGAGCATGACGACGTATTGCTGTCCACCGAGCGGCTGCACGCCGTCGCCGACGTCGACACCGTCGAGCGCCGCATCGAGGTCGGCGCCGGAGCCACCCTGGCCGCGGTCCAACGGGCCGCCGCCGCAGCCGGTTTGGTGTTCGGCGTGGACCTCGCGGCGCGTGACACCGCGACCGTGGGCGGCATGGCATCGACGAACGCCGGCGGCCTGCGCACCGTGCGGTACGGCAACATGGGCGAGCAGGTGGTCGGCGTGCAGGTGGCCTTGCCCGACGGCACGCTGCTGCGCCGGCACAGCCGGGTGCGCCGTGACAACACCGGCTACGACCTGCCGGCGCTGTTCGTGGGCGCCGAGGGCACGCTGGGCGTCATCACCGAGCTGGACCTGCGGCTGCACGCCACCCCGTCGCACCGGGTGACGGCGATCTGCGGATTCGCCGACCTCGACGCGCTGGTGGCGGCGGGCCGGGTGTTCCGCGACGTGGACGGCATCGCGGCCCTGGAACTGATTGACGGCCGCGGCGCCGCGCTGACGGCCGAGCATCGCGGCGTCGGTTCACCGGTTGAGGGCGACTGGCTGCTACTGGTGGAGTTGGCCGCCGATCACGACCAGACCGAGCGACTGGCCGCGCTGCTCGACGACGTGCCGATTTCTGGCGAACCCGCGGTCGGCGTGGATCTGGTTGCGCAGCAACGGTTGTGGCAGGTCCGCGAATCGCTGGCAGAGGTGCTCGGCGTGTACGGGCCGCCGCTGAAATTCGACGTCTCACTGCCGCTGTCGGCGATCAACGAATTCGAAAGCCACGCGGTCGATTTGGTGCACATGCATGCCCCCGACGCGCTGCCGGTGCTGTTCGGCCACATCGGCGAGGGCAACCTGCACCTGAACGTATTGCGCTGCCCGGCCGACCGGGAGCGGGCGCTGTACGAGCCGATGATGGACCTCATCGCGCGATCCGGCGGCAACGTCAGCTCCGAACACGGCGTCGGCAGCCGCAAACGGCCGTATCTGGGGATGTCACGCGAGGCCGCCGACATCGCCGCGATGCGCACGATCAAGGCCGCGCTGGACCCGACGGGTTACCTGAACGCGGCGGTGCTGTTCGCCTAGCTGCCCTTGATCCCCACCGCATGCCGCAGCTGCGCCAAGAACTGATCCGCATCGTCACTGCGCACGATGTAGTGCGAGATCGCGATCCGGATGACCGTCGCCGCCTTCACCGCCGCGTTGGGCCCGGGCAGGTGGCGTTGCAGCCCCTCGCGCATCTGCGGGATCACCCAGGAGAACTGGGCGA
>NZ_LZKV01000161.1:0-68444 GCF_001672995.1 Mycobacterium sp. 1482292.6
GCCGTGTCCGGGACCGATCGGCGAACGCGCCGACTGGTGGTGGTACACACCCTTCCAACCCCACCCACCACCGACAATTAACTAGGTGCCCCACCGCCGCCGATCATGACCAGCAACGGCCCCAACCTCAAACAGGTTGGAGCATCAGAGAATCAACGCGGACCGAGTCCCGGCACGATGTCGCCCAGGCTGAACGTCGCCGGCTGTTCGAGCTGTTCGTAGGTGCACGAGCGTGGGTCGCGGTCCGGGCGCCACCGGTTGAACTGCGCGGTATGACGAAACCGCCGGCCTTCCATATGGTCATAGCGGACCTCGACCACCCGTTCGGGCCGCAGCGGCACGAACGACAGATCCTTGCCGGCGTTCCAGCGGGAAAATTCGTTCTTCCGAGGCGTCCGTTCGCCGGCTTCGTGCGCGGCCCAATTCCACGGGTGGCCATCGAAATCGGTGACGAGCGACTGTAATTCGCTGAACAGCCGCCGCCGCTCGGCCATCGGGAACGCACCGATCACCCCGACGGACGCCAGTTGGCCGTCATCTTGATACAGACCCAACAACAACGAACCGATCGCGTCGGCACCGGACTTGTGCACCCGATAACCGGCGACCACACAGTCGGCGGTCCGCTCGTGCTTGATCTTGAACATGATCCGCTTGTCCGGCTGATACGTGATGTCCAGCGGCTTGGCGATCACGCCGTCGAGGCCGGCGCCCTCGAATTCGTTGAACCAGCGCTGCGCGGTGTCCAGATCGGTCGTCGCCGGCGTGACGTGGATCATGCGGCCCGGCCGGGCCGCTGAAGACACAGCGTCGATCAGGGCGGCGCGCCGCTCGGTGAAGGGTCGCCGCGTGTAGTCGTCGTCGCCGAGGGCGAGTAAGTCGAACGCTATGAAGGACGCTGGCGTGGTCTGTGCGAGCATGCGCACCCGCGAATCCGCCGGATGAATCCGTTGTTGCAGCGCCTCGAAATCTAGGCCCCGGTCGGTGGCGATGACGATCTCACCGTCGATCACGCAGCGCTGCGGCAGCTCGGCCCTCACCGCGGCGACCAGCTCGGGGAAGTAGCGGGTCATCGGCCGTTCATTGCGACTGCCCAGCTCGACCTGGTCGTGGTCGCGAAAGCAGATCGACCTGAAGCCGTCCCACTTGGGCTCGTAGGACGCATCGGCGGGAATCGAGCGCACCGACTTCGCCAGCATCGGCGACACCGGCGGCATGACAGGGAGGTCCATAGCCTGATTGTGCTGGAATCGGAGGTATGGCTGCTGCAGAAGAGCTCGACGTCGACGGCATAGCGGTGCGGCTGACCAATCCGGACAAGGTGTATTTCCCCAAACTGGGATCGAAAGGCACCAAGCGGCACCTGGTGGATTACTACCGTGCCGTGGCGGGTGGTCCGATGCTCGACGCGCTGCGCGACCGGCCCACCCACCTGCAGCGGTTCCCGGACGGCGTGGACGGCGAGGAGATCTACCAGAAGCGGATCCCGCAGCACCATCCCGACTACCTGCAGACGTGCCGGGTGACCTTTCCGTCGGGGCGGACCGCCGACGCGCTGAAGGTCACCCATCCGGCGGCTGTCGTGTGGGCGGCGCAGATGGGCACGGTCACCCTGCACCCATGGCAGGTGCGCTGCCCGGACACCGACCACCCCGACGAACTGCGCATCGATCTGGATCCGCAGCCCGGCGTCGCCTTCGACCAGGCGCGCACGGTCGCGGTCGACGTGCTGCGGCCGCTGCTCGACGAACTGGGGCTGGCGGGATACCCGAAGACATCGGGCGGTCGCGGTATCCACGTGTTCCTGAGGATCGCGACCGATTGGGACTTCATCGAGGTACGCCGTGCCGGCATCGCCTTGGCCCGCGAGGTCGAGCGCCGTGCGCCCGATGCCGTCACCACCTCCTGGTGGAAGGAAGAACGTGGCGAGCGCATCTTCATCGACTTCAACCAGAACGCCCGGGACCGCACCATGGCGTCGGCGTATTCGGTGCGACGCACGCCGATCGCGACCGTTTCGATGCCACTGACATGGGACGAGCTGGCCGACGCCGAGCCGGACGATTACACCATGGCGACCGTGCCCGATCTAATCAAGGGCCGGGAAGACCCTTGGGCCGCAATGGATGATGCGGCCCAATCGATCGCTGCCCTATTGGAAATGGCCGACGCCGACGAGGCGCGCGGGCTGGGGGACATGCCGTATCCGCCGAACTACCCGAAAATGCCCGGCGAGCCCAAACGCGTTCAGCCCAGCCGGGATCGAGATCTCAAAAACGAGAAGGACTAGCCGAAACGCGCGGACTTTCCTCGGCCGCGTTTTACCGTCCCGCGCCGCTGCGCCCAAGTGAGGATCTCAACGCTATCACTCGGGGCGTCCACGCAAAAGGCATTGCATTGCGCCGCAGTGGCTTGAGCCGATTTGTCACGGTGACAACTTGGAACTTCAATCCCGTGATGCCAACCGGATTCAAACCGCACGAATTCCCGTACCCGATCCGTCAAGGCGTCGGGGCCAACGGCTTTGAACCTTTTGGCCGAGGAGAATAGTTTACCGCCATCGCGTGCAAAGGCCACCCAAGCAATTCGCGACGAGCGTGCGCGCCCCGAATAGAACCGATGGCGCCGGCAAACCCTTGCGGCCCAGCGTTTTTCGTGCCACCGGGGATCGGCTCATGCTGTCACGTTCCTATCCGCCAGGCCGGCGCGTAGCGGAATTTGACCGTGCGAATGCGGACACCCAATGCCATGGAGAAACTACTCGACAGGCCCAGGAAACGGGCCCTACCACGCAATGGACGCGGGGGTGATCCAGACCCTGCCGGTAGCCCGGCAGACCTACATCGTGCAGGTCAGATTGGGTCCGCAATCGATTGTTATCGGCGTCGTGCAGCCGGAAGCCGTGATGGCGGTGAAGGTGAGGATCAAACCAAGAACAACTTTGTATTTCAGACCAGACATGACCACTCCGTCCGTAGGAGAAATCTGACGCCCGAGAGTAGGAATATTACGCGCCGCGCCCTCGTATGAGTATGGGAATGAGTAATTTTCATTCAATTACTTCACCTGACTGAAAGCCGTCGAGTAGCGGTCGTCAATTTGGGCCGTCTTACGGCGCCAGTTCAGAAAGTTACCGCCAAAGTCGAGTTCTGCTGTGCCGCAAAGGGGTACTTGAATGCCGATCGGCGCCGTGGCGCAAACGTGTTGGCTAAAAACAGGATATAAACTCGTTTTAACGGCAGAAATCGGACTTTCAGTACGGAATTCCTCACGAGGCTCAACTGCGGGTACGAAATCTCGTTCCGTAGGCTCAGGTGCTATGTCGGTGGCAGCTCGGTTATGCACCGTGACATTCGCGTTGCTGCTGTCGACAATTCCCGTCGCCGGCGCGGCCGCCGCGGAGCCGGCCGCGCCGGTGACGAAACAAATCGGCGAAAGATTGGTCGGCTGGGACACCTATCGGCGGCTCGATCGGCTGCCGTATTTGCACCCCGGCTCGCAGACTCTGCAGGTATCCAGCTTCGATCGCAGTGGCGGCGATTACGACATATCGACGGGCAATCGCAACGGCAGCGGCGGGTGCTTGGCGCCGGGAGGCGCCGGCTGCGTCATCGCGGAGGATCACGGTGCCGGAGAGATCGAATCGATCTGGTTGACCCGCGACGGCGGCAATCTTCGCGCACTCGGAAACATCCGCATCGAGCTGGACGGGCAGACCGTGGTCGACACCCCGCTGCAATCGTTGGTCGACGGCAACATGGGGGCACCGTTCGTGTGGCCGCTGGTCGCCAACGCCGCTCAATCGCCGGGAGGCGACTACATCAAGGTGCCGATGCCGTATCGGCGTTCGATGCGGGTCAGCGTCACATCCCATTTGGAGTACTACCACGTCGACTATCGGCAGTTTCCCAACGCCGACGGGGTCGACACCTTTTCACCGACCGACCCCGCGCTCGACGTGCTGGACATGCTGCGAGCCGCCGGTACGGCCGACCCCAAACCGGCCGCCACGGTTGCCGCGCACACCAATCGGGTCATCGAGCTGGCCCCCAGCGCCGGACAAACCATCGCCGAAACGACTGGCCCGGCGACTGTTTCGGCACTGCGGCTGCAGCTGCCCGAGCCGGCGACTGCGCAGCTGACCACCTTGCGGCTACAGATCGAGTTCGACGGCCGGACCATGGTGGACTCCCCATTAGGTGAGTTCTTCGGCGCCGGGCTGGGGGCCAACCCCGTGCGATCGCTGATGTTCGCCACCACTGCGCAGCACGATGGATCACTGCTGCTATGCGCTTGGTGGCCAATGCCTTTCGCGCAGTCAGCGCGCGTAACACTGGTCAACGCGGGCGCGGATGTGGTGTCGGGGATAGACAGCGACGTCGCCACCACTCCCGATGCCCAGTGGGCGCCCGCGCTGAGCAGCGGCCGAGCCGGCTACTTCACCGCGCGCTCGCATGCCGGGCCGACGGCACTCGGCCAGGACTGGTTGTTCGCCGAGGAACAGGGACGCGGCAAATTCGTCGGTGTCAGCCAGACCATCCGCGGCAATCGAACCAAAACGGCGTTCAGTGACGATGCCCCTTACTTTCTCGAGGGTGCCGAGCGGGTCTACACCGACGGCGCCGCGTCCCCGCAGTGGTACGGCACCGGCACCGAGGACCTGTATGAGGGCGGCTGGTACTTCAAGGGCGGCACCCACTTCAGCGACCCCCTCAACGGCCAGCCCGATCAACGCACCGCCGCCGGTGGTTGCGCCGACTATTGCGTCGCCGTCTACCGGATCATGCTGGCCGACGCCATCGGCTATCACTCCGCGATCCGATTCGGCATCGAGCACGGCAAACGGAACATGGTCCAACCCGACTACGGCTCAACGGCATTCCTCTACACACAGCCGGTCGCCGGCGTCACCGGTGGCGACGACGTCAGCCCGACTGATCCCGTCAATCGAGTCCTGCACGGCTACGCCGACTTCGACGCGACCGACCAGCTACTGGTCAGCGAGTACGAAGGCACCCAGGACACCCTGCCGGTCGTCGGTTCGGTCCGTATCGGCAAGGGCGCGATCACTTTTCATGTCCAGATCGATCCGGACAACCACGGCATCCTGCTGCGGCGGACATCGGATCAGGCCATCGGTTTTCAGTCGGCCGACGTTGCGGTTGACGGCACACCCACGGGAAACTGGTTGCAGCCGCGCAGCAACAGCTTCCACCGCTGGCTGGACGATACCTACCTGCTGCCGCGCTCGGTGACGGCGGGTAAGGCGCAGGTGACGATCACCCTGACGCCCACCGCCGACTCACCGCCGTGGACCGCCAGCCGCTATCACGTCGACACGCTGGCGGGGCCCGCCGACTAACGAGCGGTTGGTGGCCAGTCCGATGAGGGCACCGGCCAGCCCGCCGGCGGGCGCCATCAGCGAAGGCCCGGCGAGCAACAGATAGCCGAACGTGACGGCGACCAAGAGCAACGCCTGGTGCAGGGGTGCCCACGAGGCCGCCGACCGCAACCGGAACGACAAGCCGATGCCGAGCAGCAGCGCCACCACGTGGCCGACGGCGGTGAAGTCCGCACCCGCGGCCGCCACCACCGCGGTTCCCAGCCACCAACCCGCCCAGGTCCCGCGCCAGCGGGCCGGGATCGCGGCGGTGAACGCGCCGAGCACGCACATCGCGCCGTAGCTGATTCCCACGTCGCTGGCGCGGGCGACCGAAACCGGCAGCATGCCGGTTTCGATGGCGGCGACCAGGCCGACCGCGACGATCACCGTGGCGCCGATGTGCCCGACCGCGAAGGTGACGAGCAAGCCCCTGCCACACCACATGAGTTCGCCCAGGGCCAGCAGGCAGACCAGCCCGGGCAGCCAGAAGAACAGATCGCCGCCGTCGTTGACGAATGCGCTGCCGATCAAGGTGCCCAGGTGACCGCGCCCGAGGTTGTGAATGTTCGTGCTCATTCGGCTCACGGCGACCTCGTGCGCGTGCGGGCCCAGCGCGGCGAGGATGAGATAGATGGCGAGCAAGACGACCGCGTAGCTCACCGTCACTCGAACCGACGCCGCTCCGGGTATGGCGCGCAGCGGCGCCTGAGCGCAACGCAGGGCGCCGTCGCGGGTAGCGGCGAGCGTCATGCCTCTACCGTGCGGGTTCGCCGGGCGGCGTGCCTCGTTCTTAACGAAGCCTTCACACGCGCGCCGCAAATCTTCACGGATCGCCGCGGCCCCGTGACGTCGGCTTAAAGAGCGGCGATCGCGGCAACAGCCTCGTCGGCCGTCACGAGCGCCGAGGCGTAGTTGGGCATGTTCACCTCGAGGGCGGCGTGCATCTCGCCAGCCGAGTAATCGGCCGTCGCGTCTCGAACCACCGTGACGTCATACCCGAGCTCGGCGGCGAACCGAACCGTTGCCTCGACGCAGGTATGTGCGATCAAGCCCATCACGATGACCCGCTCGATGCCATGGCGCTTGAGCTGCAGGTCGAGGTCGGTGTTGGCGAAGCCGCTGGAACACCAGTGTTCGTGAGCGACGATGTCGCCCGGTTGCGGCTCGAACCCGGGACGGATCTCGCCGCCCCAGGTGCCGTATTCAAAGGTCTTGCGCGACCAGGCTGCTCGTTGCACCGGCGCGATGTACTTCCACGTCTCGTAATCGCCCGGGCGGTAGCGACGATGCAGCGCGTAAAACACGCGCAAACCCGCACCGCGGGCGGCATCGAGCACCTGCTGCATATGGGTGACGCAGTCATTGCTTTCGATGACGCCTTGCAACCGATCCCACACTTTCCCGCCCGGAGAAATGAAATCGTTGTAGGGATCGATCACCAGAAGCCCGGTCGCCGCCTTGTCATTCGCCACCCGACCATCATCTCTCGGCCGCGCCCATGATGAACGGGACATCGTCGGGAGCCGCATGGCGGGCGGTCAACAACGCCCTGGCCGCTCCGCCGATCGGAATGCGCAGCGGCAGTTGCGGTTTCTCGGCGGCATCGACCACCTCGGCCGCGACCTGTTCGGGGGTGATCATTCCGGCGCGGGCCCCGCCACCCCGCAGGATCGCCGCGTAGGGATCGTCGGGGAGCCTGTAGGTGGTCACGTCGTCGAGCGCCCCGGAGCTCACGGCTCCGGGCTCCAACAGGGCGGCCTGAATCCCCAACGGCGCGACCTCGATCGCCAACGCCTCGACGAGGGCTTCCAGCGCCCACTTCGTTGCCGCATACGCCGCCCCGGGCGGCAGCACGACGCGTCCGAGGACGCTGGACATGAACAGCAGTTTCCCGTCACGTCGGGACCTCATCTGCGGCAGGACCGCCTGGGCCACGCGGATCGCGCCGACGGTGTTGAGGTTGAGCAGCCGCTGCAGCTCGGCCAGCGGCGTGGCTTCCACGGCGGCGTAGAAGATCACCCCGGCGTTGGCGACGACGATGTCGATTTCGCCGGCGGCGTCGACGGCCGCGGTGACGCTGGCATCGTCGGTGACGTCGAGGGACAGCCGCAGGGCGACGTCGAGCTCCGCCAGGGTGCGGGGGTCACGGGCGGTGGCGACCACGCGGTGGCCGCGGCCGGCGAACTCGGTGGCGACGGCGCGGCCGATGCCGCGGTTGGCGCCGGTGATCAAAACGGAGGTCATGGCGGTCCGGTCCTTTCAGCGATGCTTGCCGTTGCCGTTGCCGTTGCCGTTGCCGTTGTATTGAGTTGTGCGACTGGGTAATTCGAAGATCAACAGGGTGCTGCTCGCCGTCGCGACGAGCGCTCCGGAGGCATCGGTGGCCTTCGCTTCGGTGAACCCGATGCGCGCGCCCGCCTTGACCACCGTGCCGACCGCGGTCAGTGGTCCGCTGGCCACGGTGACGGCTTTGAGGTAGTTGACCTTGATTTCGACCGACGTGTACCCGAAGCCCGCGGCGAGTGTGGTGTGCAATGCGCAGCCGGTGACGGTGTCCAACAGCGTGCACACGGTGCCGCCGTGCACCGTTCCCAGCGGGTTGTACATGGACCCGTCGGGTGTGCAGCTGAAGGCGATGCGGCCGTTTTCCACCTCGGCGATGCGCATCTGGATGAGCTCACCGATCGGTGGCGGCGGCAACTGCCCGTCGGACACCGCCCGCCAGTAGGACAGGCCGGACATCGACGCGGCGGCGGCCTGGGTGGCGATCGGGTCGTGCCAGCTGATCAGGCGCGACCGGGGCTCGCCCCATCCCGTGACCTCGGCCTCTCGAGCGTCTGAATGCACTATGCGACCCCTCCGGCATAAAACTGATCGGTTTACTTCGTTAGCACCAAGCTAGCGATGCACCGGCTATTTGTAAACCGGACGGTGTACCATCGGTGCCGTGAGCGCAGCCGCAGCACAGTCGCCCCGGGTGGCCGGGCGCGGCGCACGCGAACGCATCGAGCGCGCCGCGGCCCGGCTCTTCTACCGCAACGGCATTCACGCGACCGGAGTCGAACTGATCGCGCAAGAGGCCGGCGTCTCCAAGCGAACGCTTTACCAACATTTCGCCAGCAAGAACGAGCTCATCGACACCTATCTGCGCAACATCGACGCCCGCGGCGGCTCGCCCACCGAACGCCGCCTTGACGAGGGTGACCTGCCCGCCCGCGAGCGCCTGCTGGCCATCTTCGACGTACGTCAATCGGACATCGTGCGCGGCTGCCCTTTTCACAACGCCGCGGTGGAATCGGCCGGATCGCTGGCGACGACGGACGACATCGTGCGAACCCACAAGCGCAACTTCAGTGACCGTCTCATCGCGGTCGCGCGCGAGGCCGGTGCCGCCGATCCTCATCTGCTCGGCCAGCAGCTGGCCGTGCTGTTCGAGGGTGCCACCGCGATGGCGACGTCACTGAATGACACCGCGCCCGTTGTGCATGCGCGCGCCGCCGCGGCAACGCTGATCGAGGCCGCGCTGCGGTCTTGACGGACTCGTCACGATGCTGCTAGACATGGCCTGCGCCACACTTTTGGGCGATCGCCCAAAGTCGATGGGTGGAGGATGCCATGGGTCGGATGGACGGCAAGGTCGCCTTCGTGACCGGTGCGGCACGGGGGCAGGGCAGGAGTCACGCCGTCCGGCTCGCGCAGGAGGGTGCCGACATCATCGCGGTCGACATCTGCCGGGGATTTGAGGGATCGCCGGCTCCCGCCGCGACACCGGAAGACCTCGACGTCACGGCGGGCATGGTCAAGGACGCCGGAGCTCGCGTGGTGACCGCCGAGGTCGACGTCCGCGAGTACGACGCGTTGCGGGCGGCGGTCGACGGCGGTGTCGAACAGCTGGGGCGCCTCGACGTCATCGTCGCGAACGCCGGCATCGGCACGATGACCGGCAAGCTGCACAAGACCGACGAGGCGCTGTGGCAGGAGATGATCGACGTCAACCTCAGCGGTGTGTGGAAGACGGTCAAGGCCGGTGTCCCGCACCTGCTGGAGGGCGACCGCGGCGGTTCGATCATCCTGACCTCGTCGGTCGCCGGCAAGAAGGCCTACCTGCACACCGGGCACTACACGTCGGCCAAGCACGGCGTGATAGGGCTGATGCGCGCGTTCGCAGTCGAATTGGGACACAAGATGATTCGGGTCAATGCCGTGTTGCCGACCCATGTGAACACGCCGCTGCTGATCAACGAGGGCACCTTCCACGCGTTTCGCCCCGATCTGGACAACCCTGGACCCGACGATCTCGCGCCGATCTGCCAGACCTTCCACACGCTGCCGATCCCGTGGGTCACCGCCCAGGACATCAGCAATGCCGTGCTGTTCCTGGCCTCCGACGAGGCCCGCTACATCACCGGGGTCGCGCTCCCGGTGGACGCGGGCAGCTGCCTGAAGTAAGGAAGCATCGATGACGGTCACCAACGACACCGACGTCTACTACGACCCCTACGACGTCGACATCAATGCCAACCCGTACCCGATCTACGCGCGGCTGCGCGAGGAAGCGCCGATCTACTACAACGAGCGCTACGACTTCTGGGCGCTGTCAAGGCATTCCGACGTCGAACGCGGCCTGGCCAACTGGGAGACCTTCTCCAACAGACGAAGCGACATCCTCGAGCTCGTCCAGTCGAAATTCGACATGCCCGGCGGCGTCATGATGTTCCAGGACCCGCCCGAACACTCGAGGCTGCGCGGCCTGATGTCGCGGGTGTTCACCCCCCGCCGGATGGCCGCGCTCGAGGACCAGATCCGGCAATACTGCGTGCGCTGCCTGGACCCGCTGGTCGGCTCCGGGGGTTTCGACATCATCGCCGAGCTGGCATCCATGATGCCGATGCGCGTGATCGGAATGCTGTTGGGGATCCCGGAGTCCGAACAGATCTCAGTGCGCGACGCCAACGACGCCAACCTGCGCACCAAGCCGGGTGCGCCGTTGAAGGTCGCCGACGCCGACTCCATCGCCGACGGCCGCATCTACGCCGACTACGTCGAATGGCG
Source organism: Mycobacterium sp. 1482292.6 (assembly GCF_001672995.1). Lineage (NCBI taxonomy): Bacteria > Bacillati > Actinomycetota > Actinomycetes > Mycobacteriales > Mycobacteriaceae > Mycobacterium > Mycobacterium sp. 1482292.6. The sequence goes on from NZ_LZKV01000161.1 coordinate 10,436, forward strand.
TTCCAAGAACCCCTCGGACGATTTGATGACAACGCTGCTCAACGTCGAATTCGACGACGAGAACGGGGTGCACCGCAAGCTGACCCGCAAGGAGGTGCTGCACTACACGCAGGTGGTCGCCGGGGCCGGAAACGAGACCACCGGCCGGCTGATCGGCTGGCTGGCCAAAGTGCTCGCCGAGCACCCCGACCAGCGCCGCGAGGTCTACCGGGACCGGTCACTGTTGACCCGCACCGTCGACGAGACGCTGCGATTCGAACCCACCGGTCCGCACGTCGCCCGTTGGATGGCAAGGGATTTCGAGTGTTACGGCACGACGGTGCCGGCCGGCAGCGCGATGCTGTTGCTGTTCGGCGCCGCCAATCGCGATCACCGCCGCTACACCGATCCCGACACCTACGACATCCGCCGCGACAACATCTCGCACATCACCTTCGGTAAGGGCGTGCACTACTGTCTGGGTGCCAACCTGGCCCGCCTCGAGGGCCGCGTCGCGCTGGACGAGATCCTCAACCGGTGGCCCGAATGGGACATCGATTACGACACGGCGCAATTGGCGTCGACGTCGACCGTCCGCGGCTGGGAGCGACTGCGGGTCGTGCTGCCCTGAGAACGGCTGGCGCTTAACCGGCCGTGTCAGCTGCCGCGGCGTTTCTTCGGCGTGGGCATCTCGAATCGGTCCAGGAAGCGATTGACCAACGCGATGGCCTCGTCATGGCCGCCGTGGGTACCGAGGCCCTGCTCGAGGATCAGTGTGCGCCCGATGGAGGCGATGACGACCGCCAGGGCCGCGGGCGGGAATTCGTCCGTGTCGAGCTCGTGTTCGCGAACGATGAAGTTCAGCGCGGTGATCTGCTGTTCGCGCCAGCGCTCCGACCATGCCGAGATTTCGGCCCGAATCTCCTTGCGGTGGTTGGCAAGTCCCATGAACTCCAGCAGCAGCCGGGTGTCCTTGGGTTCGATGAGCGTTGCCCAGAAGGCGTGCAGCGGCCGGTCGGAGGACAACGCCTTCTGCTGGCGCTCCAGGTAGATCGCGGCACCGCGGCGAAAGACGGCCAGGTACAGCTCGTCCATGGTGGGGAAGTAGTAGTGCACCAGGGCCGGTTTGACGCCGGCCTTCGCCGCTACCCGCCGTGACGTGGCCGCGGCGTAGCCCTCCTCGAGCATGATCTGACTCGTGGCGGCCACCAGCATGTCGCGCGTGGTCGAGTCACGCGGCTTCGGTCGATGGGATGCGGTCACTGTGTGGTCTTATCACAGGTCCGGTCAGGGAACCGGCTCGGCGACCATGTCGAAGAACGCGGCACCGGAGTCCGGGATGCGGTTCTGTTTGAACACGTTGACGGCGTAGGAGACCAGGATCATCGAATACAGCAGGTGCAGCAGCCTGGTCGCCTCGTCCGGTAACGCGTTGATGTCGAGCCCGTTCAGGTAGGCGATCGCCTCCTCCGCTCGTGGGGCGATGGCGTCGTAGAAGGTGACGAGGTCGTCGTAGGGCTTGGCCAGTCGCGCCTCGTAGCGCTGCGCGCGGGTCGGCAACGCCCAATCGTCGACGAACGGTTCGAGGTCGGTGAAACCGGCAGGCAGCGTCATGACGACTCTCCGGATCGATAGGCATCCACCGTGTCGCGAATGACGGTGTGGAACTGGCGGATGAGCAGTTCCTGGTCGCTGAGGTGAAAGCTGTTCTGCGCGCGGGTTTTCAGGGCAGAATGGGTCGCCTCGATCGTGTTCACGTCCTGCATCGCGAACTCGATCGTGCTGTCGACCACCAGTTCCTGGGCCAGGCGTTCGGCGGCGTTGGCCGGTGGCAGGAAATACATGTCGATCTCGTAAATGTGCGAGTCGACCGTCTCGGGCCAATAGGTGTAGGTGATGTAGTAGCCGCGGGCCCAGATCTGGATCGAGATGTTCGGGAACACCCAGAACTGGTCGTTGCCCCACGAGGCGATGTCGCCGCGGTTGAGGAAATTCGGTTGCGGCGCTCCGAAGCCCAGGTCGGGAACGTCGTCGGGCCCGAACAGCCCGGCGCGGAACAGCTTGTACACCCAGCGCTGGTCCTGGCGGGCCGGTCCCGCGGTGCCGGGCTCGCGCGGTGGCAGCGGTGGCGGCCCGGGCACCGAGGTGAGCATGTGGGGCCGGAACAGTTCGTAGTGGTAAGAGTCGACGGGCGGCACCATCTTCTCGGCCTTGGCGACGTCGGGATCGATGAAGCGGCCGTGCACATACGGCGGGTGATACCACTCGCAGACCGAATCGACGGCCAGCTTCCAGTTCCCGTTGATGCGGGTGGAAAACCCGTAGTGCTGCGTCATCCTCTCGAAGGGATAGGCCTCGATGCCCAGCAATCCGTCGCCGAGGAAGTCACGCAACGGCACCGGTGCCCCTTCTTGTTCGGAGGCGAGGTTGACGAAGATGAAACCCGCCCAGACCTCGCAGTGCACCGGGGGCATGCGCAGTGTGCTCCTGTCGAGGTCGAAGAACTCGCCCTCGTTGGTGATGTGGTTGACCTTGCCGTCCAGGCCGTAGCGCCACCCGTGGTACTTGCACGCGAATGCCCTACAGGTGCCCGACGTTTCGCGGCCCGGGTGCTCCTGCCAGACCACCTTGTTGCCGCGGTGCGCGCACACGTTGTGGAAGGCGTGCACGGTGTCGTCGCGGTCTCGGGCGATCACGATCGAGGCGAGGCGCCCGGGCAGATCGCGAGTGAAGTAGGAGCCCTTACGGGGCAGCCGTTCGATGCGTCCAACGCACAACCAGTTTCGCTCGAAGACGGCCTTGCGTTCGGCGGTGAAGAACTCCTCGGAGATCGAGTCCTCGTAGCTGACCGGCGCAGTCCCCAGCTCGGGATAGTCGGTGGTGAACTTGCCCCGCCCGGTCGACAGGCGCTGCTGGATGCCGGTCATGACGGGGCTCCGCCATTGCTCGGTGTCGACCATGGCTCCGCGTCCCAGGCCCGGTCCAGCGGCGCCATCTCGCCGCCGAACGGGAAGAAGGCGCGCTGCGCGTAGGTCTCCCGGGCCAACCCGTGGCCGAGCTCGTCGATGAAGGCACGCTTGAGCGGATTGGTGAACAGCTGCCGCGAGTAACGCAGCGTCAGTGGTGGGCGCTTGACCAGTTCGCGGGCGAGTTCCCAAGCCCTGTCCAGCAATTGGTCCTTGGGCAGCACCTCGTTGACCACCCCCCACTCCTTGGCCTCCTGGGCGCCGAGCTTCATGCCGGTCAGCAGGAAATAGCGGGCCCGGGTGTGGCCGGCCAGAAAGCTCCAGATGACATGCTGGCCGTCGCCGGGCACCTGGCCGCGCGGAAAGTGCGAGGCGTCCTGAAAGTAGGCGTCTTCGGCGGCCAGCACGATGTCGCCGAGCAGCGGCACCTCGGAGTGCATATTGCACGGCCCGTTCACCGCGCTGATCATCGGCACGTCGACATCGAGCACATTGGTGATCAAATGACGCGCGTACCAGGCTTTTTCGTCGAGCTTCAGCAGGCCGCGGGTGCCCGGCATCAAAAGATAGTCGGGTTTGTCGACTGGGTCGCCGTTGGGCATGCGTCCCCAGTTGGCGTTGTAGTTCTCGCCGGTTCCGGTGTGGATGAGCACCTTGATCTCGCGGTCGCCCGCGATATCGGCGAACACATCCGACATCTCGTCGTGTGCCCGCCAGTCCCACACCAGGCTGCCGCCGTTGGTGTGGCACTGCATCAACAGGATGCCGTCCTCGGAGAGCTCGAGCCGATAATTCGCGTAGCGATCGTGGTATTCGCTGTATCTGGTGCGCTTCGCCATTGGGCCGTCTCATTCCCGACAAATTGTCAGCCAGCTCGTTTGAGCGATCGCCCAAACTCCGATAGCTGCCATGCTTGCACCTGAAGTCGCGGGGGTCAAGGTTCACCGTCCGTGCAGGCGGGCCACCACCGGTGCGAAGGATTCGATCTGTGACTGCTGCACGGTGACGTAGTTGACGCCCAGGCTTTCCCGGCGCGAATGCAGCTTCTCCACAACGTATTCCGCCGAGCCGATCAGGACATTCGGATGGTCCCGTAACAACTCGGCGGTGATGCCCGTCGACGCCGCCAGCCCGGCCAGTACCGCCTCGGGGTCGTCGGTGATCTCGGTGAAGTACGGCGAGCTTTCGACGTCGAGGCGGCCGTAGCGCTCCCCGGCGGCGGCCCGCACGAACCCGATTCGGCGCTCGGCCACCGCCTGTGGGTCCAGCCCGTCGGCGTCGCGCGCCACAAAGGGCACGCTGGAGATGCTGACGATGTCGGCTTCGCGCCCGGCCAGCGTGAGGACGCGCTGTCCGCCGCCGCCGATCATGACCGGCGGATGCGGTTGTTGCACCGGTCGCGGCCGGCCCGCATAGCCGCGTACCCCGACGAACTCGCCCGAGCAGTCGAGTTCCTCGCCCCGCCAATGGGCCTTGATCAGCGAGACCACCTCGGCCAGCTTGGCGATCCGCCGGCCCGGCCGGTCGAATTCGAGGCCCATCGCGGCGTACTCGACGCCGCTCCAGCCGGCGCCGATACCGAATTCGAGCCGGCCCTCGGAGAGCAGGTCGAGCGTCGCCGCCTCCTTGGCCAGCACCGCGGGCACGTGGTAATCGATGCAGAAGACGCGGCAACCGATGCGCAAGGTGTCGGTCCAGGCCGCCGCCGCAGCCATCGCCGCGACCGGTGCCAGGTCCTGGCGCGGGGTGCGCGCCTGGCGCTGCGCGGGCCCCGGCCCCAGGTAGTGGTCGGCGAGGAAAAGCGTTGTGTAGCCGAGGTCTTCGACGCGGCGAACGGTGTCGCGCCACGCGCGCGCGTCGGCGGCATTGGTCGCCTGCACTCCGAACCGAAACGGGGGTCTGCCCATCAACGGACCCTAAGCGGGGCGGCGGAACCGAATCAAGGCGAATCCGAGATGTCGCGTCTTGACCGTCGCGGCGGCCGGGTGATAGGCATGTGGAGCCCATGTTTGGGCGGTCGCTCAGGAAAGCCGAGGTGATGCGCGCGTGAAGACGGCGGTCGTTACCGGCGGCGCCTCGGGGATCGGCCGTGCCGTCGCCGAGCGGTTGCGCAGCGACGGGTTTCAGGTGGCCGTGCTCGATCTGGCTGTCACCGATGACGGGTTCGGTTATGGCGCCGATGTCACGGACCGCGCTCAGGTCGATGCCGCGATAGCGGCCATCCGCAAGGCGTTTGGCCCGATTCTGGTGTTGGTCAATGCGGCAGGCGTGGAAGGGTTCGCGAAGTTCTCGGACATGTCCTTCGAGCAATGGTCGAAGGTGATCGACGTCAACCTGCACGGCGTTTTCCACACCGTCCAGGCCGTGCTGCCCGACATGGTCGAGGCGAAATGGGGGCGCATCGTCAACATCTCGTCGTCCAGCACGCACTCCGGGCAGCCGTTCATGGCTCACTACGTCGCCGCGAAGTCCGCGGTGAACGGGCTGACCAAATCGCTGGCCCTCGAATACGGACCAGTGGGCATCACCGTCAATGCGGTGCCGCCGGGCTTCGTCGATACCCCGATGCTGCGCAGCGCCGAGCGGCGCCACCTGCTCGGTGGGACCGTGGAGGACCACATCCAACGCACCCCGGTGCGTCGCGTGGGCAAGCCGGAGGACATCGCCGCGGCCTGCGCCTTCTTTGTCTCCGAGGAGGCCGGCTACATCACCGGCCAGATACTGGGCGTCAACGGCGGGCGCAACACCTGAACACCAAACACTTGGATTCCCAACGGGATTGATGCGCGAGCGGGATGCTCCGCTGGTCGGCGGCGCCGGGCTGACCATCCCATGATTGGGAAGTTCGAGATCGGGGAATGGGTGGGGCATCCATCCACAGACAAGGAATCCCGGTGGCCACCAGCTTCAAGGACGTCATTCAATCCAAATACCTGCTGTTGACGACATTCACCAAGGACGGGCGTCCGAAACCGACGCCGATCTGGGGCGTGCCCGACGGTGACGACAAATTGTTGGTGATCACCGACGACGGCTCGTGGAAAACCAAGCGAATCAACAACACTCCCAGGGTGACAATCGCCAAGAGCGCGGCGCTGGGCAAACCCAAGAGCGACGAGGTCGAAGCCGTCGCCCGGGTGTTACCGAAATCCGAGACGCGGCGGGTCTACAACGCCGTCCTCAAGCGGTATTGGTATCACGCGTGGTGGTTCTATGCGCACACGATCGTCCGCGGCGGCATCGACAAGGTGCACGTCGGCCTGGAGATCAAGCCCGCGGCCTGACAGCCCGCGCGGCTAGGAGCCCTCGGAGCGAATGGCCTCAAAAGTATCTGCGACCGTCTCCTGCGGATCCCGGTAGGTGATGCCGAGTTCTCGTTCGCTCGGGGAATCGTCGGAGGCCGGCATTTGCGTGTAGTACTGCATTCCGGCCCACGTGAACGGCGTTTCGAAGGGCAGGAAGCGGTTCGCTCGATCCAGCACCGCGCCCGCCACGCGCAGCGCCGTGTCCGGGATGGGGACGGCGACCATCGGCGTCCCCGCGACCTCGCCGAGCAGGTTGGCCAGGTCCGCCGCGGGCACCCGATGACCGCCGGCGGTGTAGCGGCGGGGTCCGTGCCCGGGTTCGAGTAGGGCCGCGTGCAGCGCGGCCAGGTCCCGTACGTCGACGATCAGCCACGCCGCGCTGCGGCCCGGGATCGCGTGCATCTGCAGCGCGGATCGCACACCCTCGCCGGCCTCGCCGAACTGGTCGCCGACCGGCGGGCCGAGCACCATGCCCGGATAGGTGATGTTGACCGGCGCGCCGGCATCCTGCAGGCCCCGGGCGTAGATCTCGACCTGTGCCTTGGAGGTTCCGTATCCATCCGCGCCGCCCACCACCGGCAGGTCCGCCGTCAACGTCTCCAGGTCGGGATGGAACAGCGCGGTGAAGCTGGACACGTGGACGATGGGGTCCAGGCCCAGCTCGACCGACTGCCCCAGGACGTTCTGCGCGCCTTGCATATTGGTGGCGAGCATCTCGGCGGTCTGACGGGGGTCGGTGGCCACCAGTGCGGCGCTGTGCACGACGGCGTCGCAGCCCTGCAACGCCTCCCGCACGGCGACCCGGTCGGTGATGTCGGCGACGGCGAAGTCCGAGACGTCCACGCCCAGCTTGGCGACGGTGGTCTGCAACTTGTCGGGGTTTCGCACCAGGAACCTGACGGAGTGCCCGGCATCGGAGATGGCCTTGGCGGTCCAGCCGCCGACGAATCCGGTACCGCCCGTGATCAGAACCCGCATGGCCTCATTCTGCAAGACCGCCGAATCTACAGGTGGCTCGAGGCGAAGTTCGCCGCTTGGTTCGTCATGCCGTTGATCGGATATGACGTGTGCGCGGCGAAATCGCTGCCGTCGCCCTTGCCGCAGACCGGGTCACCCTGCGCGCACAACTCCAGGGTCTTGGGCTGATACAACGGGCCGATGGTCAGCGGCGGTGCGTTGTACTTCTGCAGGAACTGACCCGACGGCGTTCCGAACAGCGTCACGGCGGCGACGTGCTTGGCGACGTCGGGCGGCATCGGCGGGGGTACCGCGGACGCGGGCACCCCCGGGGGCACGGCGGCCGAGGTGGTGTATCCCGCGACGGCAGCGCCCTGCGAGTAGCCGCCGAGCACCTCTTTGGTGTTGGGACAGTTCGCGGCCATCGACTCGATGTGCGAACTGGCGTCGCGGATACCGTCGATGACGGTCAACGGAAAGTCCGGGCTCGAAAAGTCAGTGCTGGCAGGGTAATTCACCGGATACACGGTCAGTGACCTGCCGCCGACCTGTGAGCGCAACGCGTCTACGAAGGGCTGGCCGATCCCGCCGACGCCGGGCGCCTCGCCCGATCCCCGGGCGAAAACGACCTCGACGTCCGGACACGGCTCGGCCACCGCGGACGGTGCCGGCGCGCCAGCCATCAGCGCACCGCACACCGCCGCCGCGGAAAGCAGACTAATCGACAGTCGGCGCGCCAACATGGCGGCCGACCCATCGCGGCAGTTCATTACTTCTTGAAGGCGTCCTTCACCTTTTCACCGGCGTCCTTCAGGCTGGACTTCGCCTGGTCCGCCCTGCCCTCGTTTTTGGTGTCGTGATCGCCGGTCGCCTTGCCGACTGCCTCCTTGGCCCGGCCGCCGAGGTCCTCGATCTTGTTCTTCAGCTTGTCTTCGTTGCTCATGCCGCTGTGGCTACCCAGCAATGGCGGCTGCCAAAACCCGCGCTGCTGTCATCATGGATTCGTGAGCACCGCAATCGTGGTGGCGGTAGTGGCGGGGTTGATGCTGCTCGGCATCGGCATGGTGATCAATCAGCTGCTGCGCCTGAGGCGCTATTTGGGGGACTCGCCCACCGTGCAACCCCCCGGTACGGATGCTGACCCGCCTCCGGACCCACCGACCCCCTGACGGGGTGCCGCGGGTTCAGCTCGCAATCGCGGCGATCGCGGCCGCGCTCTCCAAGTCGCCGAAGGCGACCGCGTATCGCTGAGCCAGGGCCGCGGCGACTTCGACGCGTTGCCAGAGTCCCCCGCCGGCGCTGGCCGTGCACAGCCACAAAGCCAACCCGTGTGCGACCGACGCGCGATAGCGCAACCAAACCTCTGCCGGGGACGGAATCTCGTTGGCGGACAGCGCGAGCGCATCGCGGTATTCGTCGAGGAGGCTGCGTTCGTGCCTGCGGCGATCATCAACCGTCAGAGCGCCCTGCAGGAAGTAGCCGAGGTCAAGTGACCAGTTTCCCCGGCGCGTCATCTGCCAGTCCAGGAACCCTACTGCGCCGTGTGGCGTGACGTAGGTGTTGCCGATGTGTGGATCGCCGTGCAGCAACGTCTGGGGCGATGAGGTCAGGGTCCGGATGTACGGCTTCCACACTGACTCGACGAGATGGTCGATGGTCAGATTCAGCACCTCGGCGGGAGTGTCGTGATCGAGGAGTTCCAGGGCCGACGGCAGCGGGGCGTATTGCAGGCCGTCGAAGGGCAGGAACGGTTCGAGCCAGACGAGACCCGGATGTCGCAGTACGCGCTCGCCCCAGTATCGGCCGTGCAGTCGGCCCAGGGCGCGCACTCCGGAGGCGGCCTCCTCGACGGTCAGCGGGCGGAGCGAGTCACGCGGATCCGCCGCGCGTGCGTTCAGATCCTCCATGACCATGATGAAGTCGTAGGCGTCTTCATCGATCACAGCGGTGTACACCGCCGGGTGTTCGAGCGGCAGGGGAACACCGGACATGAATAACCGCGGCTCGTGGAACATCCCGCTGGTCATCCGGATCAGCTCTTTGTGAGCCGGATCGGCGGCCTTGACGAATACGGTGGCCGGACCGTCGCCGGCCGAGTAGCTCAGCGCTAGTCGGGCGCGCCGGTTGGTGCCGTCGTCGCGGAGCTCGACGGCCACCTCGTCGACGACGGCATCGGGGTGACTCTCCGCGAGGGCCGCCGACATCCAGGCCGGGGTGATGTCGTCCCAGCTCTGCGGCACCGACAGCGGCAGCGTGCGCACCAGGATCCTCTCGTCGTGGCGGCCGTGGTGTGCCAGTAACGACACGGACCGTGTCGTTACTGGCTAGGAGGGTAAGTTACCGCATGTGGCGCACCCTTTGGAAGGGCTCGGGCTGATCTAAGCTCGCCCTCATGCCTCAGATGAGGGGCGGCAGACCGCGCGACATGCAGCTTGACGATGCGATCCTGGTGGCCACCCGGGATCTGTTGGCGGTGGGCAGTTACGCCGAGTTGTCGATGGAGAAGGTGGCCGCCCACGCCAAAGTGGGCAAGAAGACGTTGTACCGCCGCTGGCCGTCGAAAGCCCCACTCGTCGCAGATGCCGTCCTGGACGCCTACGGTCGAGGCGGCTCGTTCGAGGTCCCCGACACCGGCGACCTACGAGCCGATCTGCGCTCCTGGCTCGTCGAGCACGCGGAATTCATCGCCGACCCGGCGAGCGCAGCGCTCATACGGGCGCTGATTGCCGCCGCGGCCGCAAGCGCGGCGGATAACGAGGCGCTCTACCAACAGCTCAGCATCCCCCAGCACGCCGGGCTGTTGGCCCGCCTGCGCCGCGCCGCCGGCGACGGCCACTTGCAGGCCGACGCGGATCTCGATTCGGTCGCGAACGCGCTGATCGGCACCCTGCTGCTGCGCGTGCTGACCGGCATACCGGCCGGCGGCCCGCCCGCGACCGAGTTCGACGGACTCCTCGACGCGCTTCTCGACGGCGCCGCGCGCTGATCCGCGAAGGCAGCTATCTCAAGCCAGGTCGGCGACGGACGGCGCTTGGGAACTAGATCTTTGCGTTGCCGCGCGGCAGTGTCAGCGGAAGATCGGCGTAGGTGGCGATGCCCGGCGCCGCGGCGACGACTGCGGCGATCCCGTTGATGGCCGGCACGGCCGTCATGATGTGGCCGAGGTCCATGAATTCCTCGAGCGTCGTGGCCTCGAAGTACGGCGGCGGCAGGAAGCCGACCTTGGTGGTGACCGTGGGCTGGCCGTCGATCTGGATGACCCAGCCATCCTGCTCGATCTTCCAGTCGGGTTCCAGGGTCTGGCCCTTTTTCCACCGGACGTTGAGGTCGATCAGCGTCTTGTCGTTGACGACGCCCTGCCAGCTGATGTAGGTGCCCGCGACGTGTCCGGCCGGGATGGTCCAGGACGCCATCACGAGATCCTCGGTGGTCTGGGCGAACTCGGCGACGCAGCGCACCTCGTCGAGCTCGACGCCCAGCGCGTCACCCACCAACCGGACGGCCTCACCGAAAATGGCGGTGCCCTTCGCCGCCATCGCCGGCAGGTCGGGATGGTCGATCGGCTGGCCGAAGCCGACGGGCTTCTCGGTCTCCGGCGAGTCATAGAAGGTGGTGTCGGCGGCCTCGTTGACGGTGACCTTGTCGATCCGGTTGCAGACCATGGCCGAAACGATGGCCAACAGTTCGGCGAAGCCGGGGCTGACGCCGGACCCGAAGATGGTGGAGCCGCCCTTCTCGCAGGCCTCCAAGATGCGGTCGCGACCCTCGCCAAGATTGTGGCCGGTGATGAACGACGCCGTGGTCACCACGTTGACGCCCGCGGACAGAATGCGGACCAGTTCGTCCACGTTGATCCACATCGGGTTGTAGACCACGCAGTCCGGCTTCAGCGCCAGCAGCTCATCGATGTCGTTGGTGGCCGCGATCCCGAGCGGCTCGATCCCGACGAGTTCCCCGGCGTCACGGCCCGCCTTCTCCGGCGACCAGGCGTAGCAGCCCACCAGTTCGAGGGTGGGGTTGGTGACGATCGATTTCAGCGAGCTCTTGCCGACGTTTCCGGTGTTCCACTGAACCACTCGATAGGTGTTTGGCACTCGCTCAGCATAGGGAATGACCGGGGTTCTTAGTAGGCCTAATAGGCAGATTCCGAGGCCAATATTTCGGCGAGGAAGGCGTCGCGCGGCGGCCGATCCAGCCGCGACCGAGCCCAGCGCCGCACCCGCTCCCGGATCTGCGGGGATTCCGTGGTTTCTGCGCCCACCAGAACCGAGGTCGCCGACCAGTCGTGGTCCCAGGCCGCCGACTCCGTCAGGGGGCGCCCCTGGCCGTCGGCGAGCTGGACGGTTGCGCGGCCGGTGGCGTCCAGGGTGCCGCGGCCCTCGATGGCTGCGGAACGCAGCCGCACCGCGATGCCGGTGGCCGGGTCCGACCCGATGACGGCGGCCTGCACCACGGCGACGACCGTCGAGCCGCGGGCCTCGATGCTCCAGTCGACGGTGTTTTCGCCGGCATCGAAGACCGCGGGCGCAACCCCGCTCCAGGCGATGGTGGCGACACCACGGGCTATCGCGCCCGCGCCGCGCGGACCCGCGCCCGCGCCGGCGGCCAGCGCGTAGTCATCGCATCGATCGGTGGGCAATGCCAGAACGAAACTCGAATCATCAAGCGCCGCAGTGAGTTCAGACCATTCGTCGCCACCGACGCCGACCTCTTCGGCGAGGCCGGCGCCGGCCCGGACCAGGTCTACGACGCGTGAATCAGCGCTGCGCAACTGGCTCATCAGCGCGGCGGCGTGCGGCGCAAGCAGCTGTGTCACATCCGAATCCAGCGTGTCGTCGGCGAAGAAGCCCTGCGCGCCGGCGGTCAGCAGCGCAACCTCGACGTCAAGCAGCGCGCGGTCCAGGCCGGCGAGTCCGTCTTGCCTGCTGGCGGGCCACCACCGGCGCAGCCAATGGCCGGTGGCGAGCCTGCGCAGGGGGGCGACCGAGCCCGGCGCTGGGTCGACGCCCACGAGCTCGATCGTGCGCGGTGGACCCGTCTCGCCGCCCACGGCCGACACCAGCGCGACGTGTCCGGCTTCACCGAGGACGCGCCACAACCAGTCCGCGCGCGACACGTCGGTGAACGTGAGGTGCGGCGCCGCGCCGTCGGGGTCGTCCACCGTCCACGACAGCACCGCACCGCTGACCTCCAGCAGGGCGATCAGAGGCGTTGCGGCAGCGGGGTTTACCGGCCCTGTGCTCCAAAGCCCGGAATCGGCAACCAGTCTCATCCGGCCACCTGCAATTCCAGCATCGCTTTGATTCGCTGCCGGTGATCCAGACTCACCGACCGGGCCACCCCGTCCAGCAGCGCGCGCACGTCGTCGACGTCGTCACAGCGTTCCTGCCAGACGTCACGTCCGTGCAGCCGCGCCCACAGCCGGCTCAGGTAGGGCTGCGCGAAGGCCGCGAGATCGTCGACCACTTGCCGTTGCCGTGGATGAATCGGGCCGTTCTCGGCCAGATACCGCCGGGCGTGCAACACGTACGCTTCCTTGCGCAGCCGCGCCTGTATCTGCGTGGCCAGGTCATAGCGGCACGATGCGGACGGGTCCAGCGGAGCCAGCTCGACCGCGACCTCGATGCCGGCCACCAGCGTGGCTTGGTTGTCCTCGGCCAGCAACCCCCATGGCGCGCAGGCCCGGTCGACCTCTTCCTCGCACAACATGGGGATTTCGGGTAACGCGTCACGATCCAGGGCGCGTCGCAGGGTCGCCCGCACCCGGTCCACCACACTGCGATCCAGCGGGCGGTCACCGTCGGCACCCGGTGAAATCGCCGGAGGGCGTTGCGGGGCAACGGAACTCAGTCCCAGCTCGACGATCGACCAGGGCAATTGGCCGGTATCGGTGCGGGCCAGCGCGCCCAGGTTGTACGGGGTGGGGTCGGTGATCATCGCCGACCAGGCGCGCTGACGGGCCGCCGCGGCGCCATGGCCGGCGACCGCACCCAACACCGTGCCGAGCTCGGCCCGCAACGGCTCGATGACGGCTTCTCCCGCCCGGACGTCGCGCCAACTACGTTCCAACTGTTCGGCCAGCGTGGCAACGACATCGGCATCGGCCACGTATCGATGCAGGACCTCGATCGCGGTGCGATCGCGATCCCGGTGGATCTCGCCGAGCACTGCCGCCGCGGTCTCGTAATCCTGCGGCGTCGGTGGGCCTTTCGTCACGGCGAGTTCGAAGCAGACCGGGAAATACAGTTCCTGGGCGTTCCCGGTGCGAATCCGCTGCCTGCGGCGCTCGAGCTTGAGCGCCTCGAACCAGGCTGCGGCCGAACGCAATTCGGAGCCGCAGCCGACGATGAGATCGTGCATGGCCGCCGCCGTCTCGGGCGTGACGACCGGGGCCGAATAGCCGGGATTGGATCGCAGCCGCAGCACCAACGGGTCGAGGATGCGTTTGACGGTCCGGCTCAACGGGCCGCCGTCATCACCGCTGAGCACCTCCACGCCGGGGCCGATGGCCCGCCACGCCGCCTCGATCACCGAGCGCCGCGGATGGCCCGCCGCCTCGCCCGCCGCGGCGGGCGCTACCTGCGGGTCGGCGCTCATCTGCACAGAATAGGGCCATCGCAAACTTTGCGGCAGCCATAAAGTTGGGTTCGGTAGCCGGTGCGCGGCGGGACGCTGATCGCATGAACACACTGTTGCCGCTGGCCGACTGGCTCCGGTCGCGCCGCCGTCGCGACGCCGGAAATCGCACCGTGGGGGTCGGCACCGTGCGCAAGGTCAAGCGCCAGGTCTTCATCGAGGTGGTCGCCGTTTCGGGCGAGACGTTCATCGGCAAGCTGGCGCGATGCGACGGTGGCCCGGACCTGTCCGTGCTGCGGCCGGGCCTGGTCGTGCTGGTGGCCTTCGATCCGACGGCCCGCGAGGAGCTTTCGCTGCCCGACGACGTGCTGGCCGTACACGCGGCCTGGGTGGCCTCGCTGTGAGCGCTACCGCGCGCCGTCCACGGCGAACGTGACCAAGGCCGCCCAATACAGCGGGCTGGCCTCGACATCACCGTCGCGCCAGCGCCGCATCCGCTCCCGCTGCCACCGATTCACCGCGCATCCCGCCTCCTCGGCGGTGTCGTGGGCGGTGTCCACGGCAGCCACCAGATCGGCCATCGGATCGCCCGGCTGGTCGCCGACAGTGTCGGTCGACCCGGTGAATTGCCGGTGGGCGGCGGTCGTCGGCAGCGACCACAACGTCGCGGTCACCAGCTGCGCGCCGTTCAGGATCATCGCCGCCACCAGCCCGGTGGCCTCGTCGAACTGATAGTCACCGCCCGATCCGCAGGCCAGCAGCGCTACCCGGGGCGGCATCGGCAACCGCAGGGTCATCAGGTCCGAGGCGGTCAGTGGGCGATGGTCGCCGATCGCGTCGGCATCGCCGGGGATGTCCGCCGTATCGGCCAAATGCAGGGCCGCCCGGTCCGCCCGGGTCGGGTGATCGTGCTGGTCGTCCGCCGAACTCGCATGCCCGACGTAGAGCAGTCGGCACGGGTGCTGACCGAGCAGGTCGGCGAGCCACCCGCGGTCGGCGTCCTGGCGGCGGAACAGGTCGACGCTGGTGTCGGCGTGTGGCAGCACGGGCCGGCGCCGCATGACGGCGGCGAAGTGCTGCGCCACCGGCGTGTCCGGCGCGGGCCGACCCAACACCGATCCGAGGGCGGAATCGGGCCGTTGACCAGGCACCCGAGGATCCAGAATCAGCAGCGGTGGCCCATCACGCCGGGCCTCCCAGTCGCCCGGCGTGCGCGGCGAGTGCACGATGTTGGGTGGCACCGCCATCAGCACGTCGACCAGTTCCATCAACCGATGGCCGTCGGTCAATTCCGCGATTTCGGCTAGCCGCCAGGGGATTTGGGCCGCGGTGCGGCCGCTGGAGGTGATCGCATCCTGGCGCGCACGCACCAGTTCTTCCTTGCTCGGACCCGATTTCGGGATCGCCAGCAGCCCCCACGGCACCCGGGCCAGCCGTGCGCTGGGCGAGACGAACAGCACCGCCCGCGGCGAGGCCGCGCATTCGGCCAGCAGCTGCCACCCCGCCGTGCCGATGAGCAACACCCCGAGGATGTAGGCGACTGTGAGTTCGGTGTCCGGCGTGGCGAACGGTCCCGTGGTCAGCGCGCGCCCGATGGCGTCGCGGCGGCTTTCGGCGCCGTGCGGCTCGGGCAGGGCAGCGGTGAGTTCCTGCAGCGCGGCCAGCAGCAGCGGTTCTTCCAGCACCCAGGTGACGGTTCTGGACGGCTGGCCGACGATCCGCAGACTGGCGTAGGTGGCGATGCCGAGGTCGGCGTAGCGCAGCACCAGGGTCAGCCGGTCGGGCTCACTCATGGGAACGTCGACCAGGCGGGCTCGGCCGCGGTGACCTCGCGCCCGTAGCGCTGCAAAGCCAGCGCCCGATAGTGACTCAGGATCGGCGCCGCCCCCGGTTGCATTTGCAACGGCGGCAACGGGCCCAGCCTGGTCAGCGACGCGCCACCCGCAATCGGCGGGCCCGCGGCGGCCAGCGCGGCGGGCTCCGTTTCCGCCTCGACGGGAACCGATGCGACGGCCGTCGAAGCCCATTCGCCGATCCGCGGTCGCTGCAGCCCCTCGAAAGCGCCTCGCGCGCTGTGATATTCGACCAGCTCGCTGATCAGCGCGGTGTTCTCCCACTCCCAGGCGACCGCGAAGGCACCGGCCAGGATGGGCGCCGAGATGCCGGTGGCCCAGCGTGCCCGCGCATCGGCGTCGGCGATCGAATAACGCACCGAGTCGACCGCCAGGGCGGCCGGCACCTTGAGCTCGGCTGCCTGTTCGAGCTTGGACATTCCGCGCCAGTACTCCGGCGTGCCGACCTCGCCGCGCAGGATGCCGAGCCCCTCGGCCTGGCGCGCCTCGGTTTCCTGCAGCGTCTCGTCGGGGTCGCCCGAGCTGTCAAAACCCAGGTCGGCCAAAGCGTCGGCGCGCCAGACCGTTCCGAGATGATTGTCCAGCTGGGCGTACTGCAGCCAGCTGCTGCGTGGCGAGGAGTCCAGCAATTCGCGGGCCTGCGCGATGAGCTCGACGGCGTCGGAAAAGCGGCTCCAGAAGATGGCGATCCAGCTGCGCTGCAACAGGATCCGATGCAGGGGCAGCGGCTTTCCCAGTTCGCGCCAGTGCCGTTCGGCATGTCCCCAGCATTCGTCGGCGGCTTCCAGGGCACCGGATCCCAGCCGGGTGAGTCCCAGGTACAGCCAGCACCGGGCGACGTCGTTGGCCCGGTCGTGGCGGGCGATGACGGGGTAGGCCTGACCGACAAGTTCCTCGGTGCCGGCATGGTCGTTGGCCGCCCAGCGCGCCGCCGCGCGCTCCAATTGCGCTCCGGCTGTGGCCAGTTCCCAACCCTTGGCCGCCGCCCGCGCTTCGGCGCGGCGCAGCCACGGCTCGGCCTCCTTCAACCGCCCCGTCTCCACGCAGAACCTGCCGTACCCGGTGGCGCCGGTGATCCACAGGTGGTCGGCGCGCTCACCACCATCGCCGGCTTGACCGATGTTGTCAAGAACCTGTTCCCACAACGGAACTGACCGCACATGCAGGTCGTCGTCGCACAACGCGGTGGCACACCGGATCCGCGCGTGGGTGCACAGGTACCGGTGTTCGCCGGCGAGGTCGGGGTGGTCTTCTCCGGAGTCGTTGGCGCACAACGACTCCAGCCCGGCCGCCGCGGCCTCGTGATCGCCCAGCGCGGCGGCCAACCCGGTGCGCAGGAACTGCGCCCGTCGCGAGTACCGGCGGGTCATCCGCGCGATCTCACCGTCGGACAGTCGCACCCGCTCGGCCGCATCCGGCATCGTGCCCGCGGCGATAGCGGCGTAGATCGCCAGGCAGTCTTCGATGCGCCGGACGGATTCGCGGACCCCGTCGTACGCCCCGCGCGCCAGGTAGATCTCGCCAAGCTGCCCAAGGGCTTCCAGCATGAGGTCATCCCGGTCGTCGCGTTCGATCCGCGGAATCAGCGACAGCAGCAGTTCGCGGGCACCGGACTCATCGGCGGCGAACGCCAAACGACGCGCCTTGTCCAATTCGTCCGGGATCGACACGGCTGCATCATAAGTCCGCGAGTGCTGCCTGGTTGGCCAAACCGCGAGCGGCGGACGCGTGAGTGAGGCACGTCCGCCGCTCGAGGGCCGCAACCGATCAGCCGCAGGACACCTTGATGTTGAAGTCCTTGGTGATCATTCCCGCCATCGGGTTCTTCATGTCGGCGCCCTGCGCCTGACCGGTGATGGTGTAGGTCTTGCCGTCCACCGCGACGTTGGCCGAACCCACCTTCGCGCCCATGTTGTCGCTGACCGCCAGGGCGTTGCCGTCGACAACCAGGGCCAGCGACTGCACCTTCGGGTTGGCCTCGTCGGTGAGCACCACGGCCAGCGCCTGCTGGGCGCCGCCAGTGGAGCCGCTGCCGATGTTGATCTTGCCGCCGGTCCGCACGCAGGTCACCGACGCGGGGTTCACGCCCGCGAGGTCGGTACCGCCCACCTTGACCTGCGCGCTGGTGCCCGTGGAGGCGCTGGGCGCCGTGCTCGACGCCGGTGCGGCCGAGTGGCCGCCGCTCGAGCACCCCACCAGGGCCACTGAAGCCGCGGCGCAGCCCAGGGTCCCAATCGCAGCTGCGAGAAGACGTTTCACTTGTGGTTCCTTCCTTCGTGCGCCGCCCCGATGGCGTCGTCCTGGCGTCAGTACAGACCGCGACAGCCGCTACCGATCCCAAATTTCGGCCGGCCCGGCGGTAGGCTGCGTCGGTGTCGGAGCCGGCGAAGGGAGTACCGCAATGCTCAGCGTGAAATGGCTGGAAAAGCCTGAGGCCCATGACTTTCCGGCCGCAGCGGACTACCTCAGCATGCTTGCGGGCGCACAAACCGTGAAAAAGGCGATCAAAAAGCTCAAGTCCGGGACGGTGACACACCGCAAGGCCAAGGACATTCTGCGGGCGGCGCGGCTGGGCCTGCTGCCGGTGGACAATCCGCACGTCGCCGCGGACCTGACCAAGATCGAGAAGGGCCTGCCGCTGTCACCCATCCTGCTGGTGCGCGGTGACTTCCGCACCGGGGTTCCGGTGCAGATCGCCGACGGGTACCACCGCGTCTGTGCGAGTTATCACACCGACGAGAACACGGACATTCCCGTGGTCCTCGCGGCCATCGGCGGCTGAACGAAGGGATGATCGTGATCGACATCGACACCGTGGGATCCGTGCAGGTGCTGACCCTGTCGTCGGGTCCGGTCAACGCCCAGGATGTCGAGCTGCTCGAAGAGCTGGCTTCGGCGGTGAACGAGCTGGCGCGTTCGGACGCCGGTGCGCTGGTCGTCACCGGTGCCGGCCGCGCCTTCAGCGCCGGCGTCGACCTCAACCGAGTGGTGCAGGGCGGCGCCGGCTACACCGATCGGCTGGTCCCCGCGCTGTCCGCGGCCTTCGAGGCGATGTTCGGCTATCCGGGACCCACCGTCGCCGCGATCAACGGCGCCGCCATCGCGGGCGGCTGCGTCCTCGCGTGCGCCTGCGACCGCCGCCTGATCAGCCCGCAGGCGCAGATCGGCGCGGCCGAGGTGCGCGTCGGGGTCCCGTTCCCCGTCGCCGCGCTGGAGGTCATGCGTTACGCGTGCGGGGTGCACGCCGACGAGGTGCTGCTGGGCGGCCGCAACTATCGGGGCGCGGAGGCGGTGGCCCGCGGACTGGCCCACCGCGTCGTCGACGACGAGCTCCTCGAGGCGGCGCTGGCGGAGGCGTCGGACCTGGGCAGCATCCCGCCCGACGCCTACCGGCAGACCAAGACCCAGTTGCATGCCCCGACGACGGCGCGGATCCAGGAGGCCCGCGGTGTGGATGACGAGGTCCGCCGGATGTGGGGCACGGACGAGACGCTGGGACGGATCGCCGCCTATGTGGAGCGGCTGCGGCGCCGCTGACTAGTTCTCGTCGACGGTTTCGTCCAGGGCGACACCGGTCGGCGTGCGCCTGCGCCGCATTCGGTGCGACCCCTTGCCGGTCGGGCGCCGGTTACGCAACTTGGCCCGCGACTCGTCGGGCTCGTCGCCCTCGGCCGCTTCGGCGTCCTCGATCGGTGTTGCCTCGGTTGCCGGCTCCGGCTTGGGCTCGGTGGCCACGGCGGGTTCCGCGGCCGGCTCAGCCTGGTCGGCGTCCGCGGTCTCTTCGACTTCCCCGGCGGCGGTCTCCTCCTCGTCCGCCTCGTCGGCTTCGTCCGCCTCGGCCTCGTCGGCGGCCGTCTCGGTGTCGGCCTCCTCGCCCTTCTTGCGCCGCACGCGACGCTTCTTGGGCTTCTTCGCCTTGATCGGTTTGGGCGGCGGCGGGGGCAGCTCGGCGACGAAGGAGAGGTAGAAGGCGAAAAAGCCGAGCAACGCGATCGCGGCGGCGGCGCCGTAGATGCCGAACAGCCACCGCCCGGCGGCGTCCAGGCTCAGCCAGATCTCGCTGATCGCCGTCCCGATGATCAGCACACCGGCCAGCACGTGGGCCACGATCGACCAGATCCTGATGGACAAGGCCAGCTGCGGCGTCCCCAGCTCGGGCTTGCGGGTGCGCAGCTGGGTAAACACCACCGGCAGCGCCGCGAGCGCAATGAGGGCGCCCGTCACAATGCGCAGCGCCATCCCCAGCGTGCGTGAGGTGTCGCCCATTAGCTCCGGCCAGCGGGGCAACACGAAGAAGAAGTAGAGGGCGCCGGCAGCGAGGGCGAACACCAGGTGCCATGGCACGGCGATCTTGCGCCCCATACCCCTCCTCGTGCTGGTGAATTCACGCCAGCCTAAGGCGGCCGACCCGAATCCATATCAATTCGTACCTGTCCGCTAGGCGGACAAATGGCGGAGGATGCGGGATTTGAACCCGCGAGGGCTGTTAACCCAACCCGCGTTCCAGGCGAGCGCCATAGGCCACTAGGCGAATCCTCCGTGGCCATGGTAACCGAGGGCCCAACGGCCGCCGCCAGTTGCTCGTCGTCCACCCCGGGGCAGGTATTAGACTCATCGCTGGACCCCGCGCGGCGTCTATCCTGTGAACTCCCCCAGGGCCGGAAGGCAGCAAGGGTCAATGGGCTCTGTCGGGTGCGCGGGGTCCCCTAGGTCAAATGGGTGCCGACCCGCTGCGCGCGGGGCTGCCGCGCTTGCGATCGCCGCTGTGCATCATCAGTGACGACCCGCCGCGCCCGGTCCCCCGCAAGCGGGAGGTACCCCCGGCGCCGCGCTTGCGGCCGCCACCAATGCCGACAGCGAAAGGGTTCACGGTGTCGCTGGAGTCCCTCACCCCGGCCGAGCTCGCGGCCGCAAACGCCCGCCACCAGCAGGATTACGCGGCCCTGCAGGCCAAGAAGCTTTCTCTGGACCTGACCCGCGGGAAACCGGCCCCCGCCCAGCTGGACCTGTCCAACCAGCTGCTGAGCCTGCCCGGCGACGACTACCGCGACAGCGAGGGGACCGACACCCGCAACTACGGCGGCCTGCACGGCCTGCCCGAACTGCGGGCCATCTTCGGCGAGCTGCTCGGCATCCCGGTGCAGAACCTGATCGCGGGCAACAACTCCAGCCTGGAACTGATGCACGACCTCGTCGCCTTCTCGATGCTGTACGGCGGCGTGGACTCGCAGCGGCCCTGGAAGGACGAACCGACCGTCAAGTTCCTGTGCCCCGTCCCCGGCTACGACCGGCACTTCGCCATCACCGAGACGATGGGCATCGAGATGATCCCCGTCCCGGTGCTGTCCGACGGGCCCGACGTCGACCTGATCGAAGAGCTGGTCGCCGCCGACCCGGCCATCAAGGGCATGTGGACGGTGCCGGTGTTCGGCAACCCGACCGGGGTCACCTACTCCTGGGACACCGTCCTGCGGCTGGTCCAGATGCGGACGGCGGCGCCGGACTTCCGGCTGTTCTGGGACAACGCCTATGCGGTGCACACTCTGACGCACGACTTCATCCGGCAGGTCGACGTGCTCGGGCTGGCGGCCGCCGCCGGCAACCCCCATCGCCCGTACGTGTTCGCATCCACCTCCAAGATCACCTTCGCCGGCGCCGGCGTGAGCTTCTTGGGCGGATCGCTGGGCAACATCGCGTGGTACCTGCAGTACGCGTCGAAGAAATCGATCGGACCCGACAAGGTCAACCAGCTGCGGCACCTGCGCTTCTTCCGCGACGCCGACGGCGTGCGCCTGCACATGCTGCGGCACCAGCAGATCCTGGCGCCCAAGTTCGCCCTGGCCGCCGAGATCCTGGATCAGCGGCTCAGCGACTCCAAAATCGCGTCCTGGACCGACCCGAAGGGCGGCTACTTCATCAGCCTCGACGTGCTGCCCGGCACGGCCAAGCGGACCGTCGCGCTGGCCAAGGACGCCGGTATCGCGGTGACCGAGGCCGGTGCGTCGTTCCCCTATCGGAAAGATCCGAAGGACACCAACATTCGGATCGCGCCGACCTTCCCGTCGCTGCCGGACCTGCGCGAGGCCGTCGACGGCCTGGCCACCTGCGCCTTGCTCGCGGCGTCGGAGTCGCTGCTGGCGTCGTCCGCCTCGAGTGTGAACTAGCCGACCCCGCCGGGCCGCATCGTCGTCGGCGGACGCCGGTAACCTGCTGACCGTGGCCCTCTACCGCAAATACCGACCGGCAACCTTCGCCGAAGTGGTGGGTCAGGAGCACGTCACCGAACCGCTGTCGATCGCCCTGGAAGCCGGCCGGATCAACCACGCGTATCTGTTCTCCGGGCCACGCGGCTGCGGGAAGACCTCCTCGGCGCGCATTCTGGCCCGCTCGCTGAACTGCGCGCAGGGGCCGACGGCCACCCCCTGCGGGGTCTGCGATTCCTGCCAGGCGCTGGCGCCCAACGCCCCCGGCAGCATCGACGTGGTCGAACTCGACGCCGCCAGCCACGGCGGTGTGGACGACACCCGCGAGCTGCGCGACCGCGCGTTCTACGCGCCGGCCCAGTCGCGCTACCGCGTGTTCATCGTCGACGAGGCGCACATGGTGACCACGGCGGGATTCAACGCGCTGCTCAAGATCGTCGAGGAGCCCCCCGAGCACCTGATCTTCATCTTCGCCACCACCGAACCGGAGAAGGTGCTGCCGACCATCCGGTCGCGCACCCATCACTACCCGTTCCGGCTGCTGCCGCCGAAGACCATGCGCGCGTTGATCGCTCGGATCTGCGAACAGGAGGGCGTCGCCGTCGACGACGCCGTCTACCCGCTGGTGATCCGCGCCGGCGGCGGCTCGCCCCGCGACACCCTTTCGGTGCTGGATCAGCTGGTGGCCGGCGCCGAAGGCGCCCACGTGACCTATCAGCGGGCGCTGGGCCTCCTCGGCGCCACCGACATGGCCCTGATCGACGACGCCGTGGACGCGCTCGCCGCCGCCGACGCCGCGGCGCTGTTCGGTGCGGTGGAGTCGGTGATCGATGCCGGCCACGACCCACGGCGTTTCGCCACCGATCTGCTGGAGCGGTTCCGCGACCTGATCCTGCTGCAGGCCGTCCCGGACGCGGCGAGCCGCGGCGTGGTGGACGCGCCGGAGGATGTGCTGGAGCGCATGCGTGAGCAGGCCACCCGGATCGGGCCGGCAACGCTGACCCGCTACGCCGAGGTGGTGCAGGCCGGGCTGGGGGAGATGCGCGGAGCCACCGCGCCGCGCCTGCTGCTCGAGGTCGTGTGCGCGCGACTGCTGCTGCCCTCGGCCAGTGACACCGAATCCGCCCTGCTGCAACGCGTCGAGCGCATCGAGACCCGGCTGGACATGTCCATTCCCGGCTCCGAGGCCACCGCCGCTGCGCCGCGCAGCGCGCCGGCGGCGGCCGAACCGGAGGCACCCGCCCGGTTCACCCGGCGGTCCGCGGCGGGCGCCGCCAAGCCCGAGCCGAAACCCGAGGCCAAGCCGGTCCCGGTCGCCGAACCGACCCCCGAGCCGCCCCCGGCGCCCGCGCCCGAACCGGCCGCGGCCCCGCCGCCGGCGGCCGAATCAGCCTCTGCGCCAGGCGAACTCAACACCGCCGCGGTGCGCAGCATGTGGCCGACGGTGCGCGAAAAGGTCCGTCAGCGCAGCCGCACCACCGAGGTGATGCTGGCCGGTGCGACCGTCCGGGCCCTCGAGGGCAACACGCTGGTGCTGAGCCATGAGTCGGCGCCGCTGGCCAAGAGGCTCTGCGAACAGCGCAACGCCGACGTCATCGCCGAAGCGCTCAAAGACGCGCTCGGCGTCAACTGGCGGGTGCGGTGTGAGGCGGGCGCGCCGGCCGCCGCGCCGACGGCCCCGCCCGCCGGCGGCGGAAGCGGCCCGGCCGTGCCCAGCGCGCCGGAGCCCGCACCCGACCCGGATTCCGCGCGGCGCGACGAAGAAGAGGAACACATGCTCGCCGAAGCGGTCCGCGACGAGCCGTCGGCGCCGCGCCGCGACCCCGAAGAGGTCGCGCTGGAATTGCTACAGAACGAGTTGGGCGCCCGCCGCATCGACAACGGCTAGCCGAGGCGGGCGGGTCAGGGCGTCCACCACGGCCGCAGCGGCAGGTCGTCGTCGCCGCGCGGGTCGACCTTGGCGGCCAGCACGTGATGCAGCTGAAGGTTGTTCTGTTCGAACGCCACCCGCGATGCCGCCATGTACAGACCCCACACCTTGGCGGTCGGCAAGCCGACCTCGGCGACGGCCGCGTCCCAGTGCTCGACCAGATTGCGGCACCAGTCGCGCAGCGTCATCGCGTAGTGATGGCGGAAGTTCTCCGCGTGCAACACCTCGAAGCCCGCATCCTGGATGTCGCTGGTGATGCGGCCCGAGCCGGTCAGCTCCCCGTCCGGGAAGACGTAGCGATCGGTGAACCCGCCGGCGAACGAGGTCGAGGTGTTGTCGTGGCGGGTGATGCAGTGGTTGAGCAGCAGCCCGCCGGTGCGCAGCTTCGACTTCAGGAAGCCGAAGTAGGCGGGGTAGTTCTTGACGCCGATGTGCTCGGTCAGCCCGATCGAGGACACGGCGTCGAACCGGGTCTCGCCGACGTCGCGGTAGTCGGTGTGCCGCACCTCGGCCAGCTCGGTGAGGCCTTCGTCGGCGATCGCCCGCTGCGCCCACTTCGCCTGCTCGGCCGACAGGGTGGCGCCGATGGCCCGCACGCCGCGGCGCGCGGCGTAGCGCACCATCCCGCCCCAACCGCAGCCGACGTCGAGCAGCCGGTCGCCCGGCTGCAGCCGCAACTTCTCGAAGATCAGCCGGTACTTGTTCTGCTGGGCGTCTTCCAGCGTCGCCTCGGCGTCGGGATACACCGCGCAGGTATAGGTCATCGATGGGCCCAGCACCAGTTCGTAGAAGGTGTTGGAGACGTCGTAGTGGTGGTGGATGGCCTCGGCGTCGCGGGTCTTGCTGTGCATCAACCCTTCGGTGACCCGGCGCCACCGCGGCCGGGTTTCCTGGGGTGGCGGTGACACCGGCAGCAACCGCTCGAAGCCCATCGAACGGACGACATTGGCCAGCACCCGTGCCGGTGGCCGCTTGAATTCGACCCGATCGGTCAGCGTCTTGAGCAGTTGGTAAGGATCACCCGGATGCACGCCGTATGCCTGCAGGTCGCCCGCCACATAGGCGCGGGCCAGGCCGAGCTCGCCGGGCGCGGTGGCCAGGTAGGTGGCGCCGCGGGGGGTCCGAAGGTCCAGGCCCAGTTCGGCGTCCTCGCTTCCGGCGGTACTGCCGTCGTAGGCGGTGAACTTCAGCGGATGTCGGCCGGTCGCGGCGAAGACCTCCAGGATCTCGGCCATGCTGAGTTTGCCCGTCGACGAGCGGTGCGGTTCTTTTGTCGTCGTCATCGCCGTTGCACCGCCTTTGCGTAGAGGTCGAGTAAACGAGAATCGGGGTCATAGGTTTTCTTGACGGTGTTGTAGGCCTCGCCGCCGTACAACTCGTCGAAGTCCTCACGGGAGTAGAAGGACTCGGAGTACAGCGACTTGTGGCCGCCGAGCTCGCCCACCTTCGCTTCGATCATCCGATTGGTGGCGCCCTCGGTGGCGCCGGCCGGCACCGAGGACCAAAAGCCGACATTGACGTACGTGTGATCCGGCCGCATCGGGTACAGCGGCCAGCCCTGGTGGTCGCGCAGACGCAAGGGGCACAACCAGATTGGCGTGATGGGGACGGTATCGAGGAACCACTCCAAAAACTCGCAGGTCCGTTCGACCGGCACCTCGACGTCTTGCACCACCCGTTCGCGCGGTGGTCGGCCGTTGCGCTTCTCGATCCGGTCGGCGATGCCGAACCGCTGATCCAGCGCGATGAGCTTCCAGTAGAAGCTGCTGCGCCGGTAGCGGCGCGGCCACCAGCGGCGCAGCCGCGGGTCCTGGACGCCGAACGCGCGCGAGCACCAGAACCAATCGGTGTCCCAGCGCCAGAAGTAGTCGTTGATGGTCAGCCGGTCATCCTTGGTGGCTTCGACGCCCGCGGAGTCGTGCCGGATGGACTGGTAGTAGATGTCGCGGCCGGTATAGTCGCTGACCGGGCCGGGAGTGGTGGTCCGCCGGCCCACACACAGGTAGCTTTCGTCGGCGCTGAAGACCACGCCGTCGAGGTAGTCCACCGGCGTCCCGCCCTGCCCGCCGGTGTCGATGATGCGTTCCATCGCCGCGACCAGATCCGGCAGCGAGCGGAATCGGACGTGACGCAGCGCCACGAACGGCGCGACCGGTTCCAGCTCGATCCGAAGCCGTGTCGAATAACCAAGCGTCCCATAGGAATTCGGGAAGGCACGGAAGAGGTCGGCGTGCTGGGTGCGCGACGCGGTGAGCAAATCGCCAGCGCCGGTGAGGATGTCCATCTCCAGCACGGATTCATGCGGGAGGCCGTTACGAAACGACGACGACTCGATGCCCAGTCCGCTCACCGCGCCGCCGAGGGTGATGGTCTTGAGCTGGGGGACGACCAGTGGCGCAAGGCCGTACGGCAGCGTGGCGGCGACCAGGTCCGCGTACGTGCACATGCCGGCCACGTCGGCGGTGCGGGTTTCGGGATCCACGCTCAAAACCCCGGTCAGTCCCGACGTGTCCAGGCCGGGCGCATCGCGTTTGGTGCGGGCGCGGAACAGATTTGACGTCGGCTTGGCCAGCCGGACGGCAGACGTTGCCGGGATGGATCGATAACTTGCCATCATCCGGTCGACGCCGGACTTGTGGGCCGAGAGTGCAGATCCAAGGACAGGCACCAGATATACCCTAGTCTTCGACAACAGCCCGTGCACCCGTCGCGAGCGGGCGGTACCGGGGAAATCAGCATGAGGAGGGGTCGCCTTGGGACAGGTGAGCGCAGAGAGCACCATCTTGATCAACGCGGAGCCCGCGGCAACCCTTGCCGCCGTCGCGGACTACCAGAACGTCCGCCCGAAGATTCTGTCGCCGCAGTACAGCGACTACCAGGTGGTGCAGGGCGGTCAGGGCGCGGGCACGATCGCCAAGTGGAAGCTGCAGGCCACCAAGTCACGCGTGCGCGACGTGCAGGCCGACGTCGACGTGGCCGGGCACACCGTCATCGAAAAGGACGCGAACTCGTCCATGATCATCAACTGGACGGTGGCCCCCGCCGGGCCCGGCTCCAGCGTCACCGTGAAGACCACCTGGACCGGCGCTGGCGGCGTGAAGGGCTTCTTCGAAAAGACCTTTGCGCCGTTGGGGCTGAAGAGGATTCAGGGCGAGGTGCTGGCCAACCTGAAGAAGGAACTGGAGAGCTGACCTAGCGGGGCGACGATGGCGGCCGGAACGGCCGGTTGAGGAGCCCCGCAATCAAGCTCAGCGCGCCTGGCCCTGCGAGGCCAAAAACCCCGCGACGCCGCGGACCAGTGCGTCGGCGTACTTCTGCCGGCCCTCGGCGGATTCCATCAGCGCCGAGTCTGCGGGGTTCTTCATGTTGCCGCACTCGACGAGGATCGACGGGTACTGCGCCAGGTTCAGGCCGGTCAGATCCGAGCGGCCGTAAAGACCGTTCTGGCCGATGTAATTGGCCGGCGGGATCCCCGAGCCCTGCATCTGGTCGCGCATGATCCGCGCGTACTGCACCGACGGGCCCGCCTGCACCTGGTTGAGCGGCGGCGCCGAGTAGTTGACGTGGAATCCCCGCCCGGACGGCGGACCGCCGTCGGCGTGAATGGACAGGACCGCGTTGGGATGCAGCGCGTTGGCCGCGTTCGCGCGTTCGTCGACGCACGGCCCCAGGCCGGTGTCGTTGGCGCGGGACAGCGCGGTCCGCACGCCGAGGGCGCTCAGTTCGGCGCGCACCCGCAGCGCGGTGTCCCAGGTGAAGCTGTGCTCCATGTAGCCGGTGTTGGTCGCGGTTCCGCTGGTCTGACAGTCCTTCGTGCCGCCACGGCCGGTGGGCACCTGACGGTTGATGGAGCCGTCGTTGGAGCCGTTATGGCCCGGGTCGATGAAAACCACCATGCCGGCGATGTTGGACGGGACCGCCCCCGCGGTCGGCATGATCGCCGTCGAAGCGGCGACGAGCACACCGACCGCCAATTTGATCCCGACACGTCTGCTCAGTCGTAGGTCCACGGCGCAAAGCTAACGCCGAGCGGTCTACGCTGGGGGTTTCGAATCGCCGGAGACTCACGAGCGAAACCAACTCGAGACCAAGATGCGAGGGGATTGTCATGCAACCCGGAGGCGACATGTCGGCGCTGCTCGCCCAGGCGCAGCAGATGCAGCAAAAGCTCATGGAAGCCCAGCAACAACTGGCGAACGCCGAGGTGCATGGTCAGGCCGGCGGGGGTTTGGTGCAGGTCGTCGTCAAGGGCAGCGGCGAGGTGATCGCGGTGAAAATCGACCCGTCCGTCGTCGACCCATCGGACATCGAGACCCTGCAGGATTTGATCGTCGGCGCGATGGGGGACGCGTCCAAGCAGGTCACCCGGATGGCCCAGGAGCGGTTGGGGTCGCTGGCCGGCGGCTTCGGTCCCCCGCCGGGGCAGCCGCCCGCGCCGGCGCAGGGGCTCTAGGCTCTCCGCCACCGTCATGTTCGAAGGACCCGTCCAGGATTTGATCGACGAGCTCGGCAAGCTGCCGGGCATCGGGCCCAAGAGCGCCCAGCGCATCGCGTTCCACCTGTTGTCGGTGGAACCGCCGGACATCGACCGGCTGACCGCGGTGCTGGCCAAGGTTCGCGACGGCGTGCGGTTCTGTGCGGTGTGCGGCAACGTCTCCGACAACGAGCGGTGCCGGATCTGCGCGGATCCCCGCCGGGACGGCTCGCAGGTGTGCGTGGTCGAAGAGCCCAAGGACGTCCAGGCCGTCGAGCGCACCCGCGAGTTCCGCGGCCGCTACCACGTTTTGGGCGGTGCGCTCGATCCGCTGTCCGGGGTGGGGCCCGATCAGCTGCGGATCCGCGAGCTGTTGAGCCGGATCGGCGAGCGGGTCGACGACGTCGACATCACCGAGGTGATCATCGCCACCGACCCGAACACCGAGGGCGAGGCGACGGCCACCTACCTGGTGCGGATGCTGCGCGACATCCCCGGCCTGACCGTGACCCGGATCGCGTCGGGGCTGCCGATGGGCGGGGACCTGGAATTCGCCGACGAGTTGACGCTCGGCCGTGCGCTGGCCGGCCGCCGGGCGATGGTCTGACGAGCCTCACGCCTTGCTCAGCTGGAACGACCGGGTGACGGTCCGCCCAGGCTCTCCGCCACACGCGTCCGTCGTCGTCTGCTGGCCTTCGCCGGCGAGCGACACGGCATCGAAGCTGTAGTCGACGGTCACCGGAGCGATTACGCCGTTCGGGCACTGCGCCTGGGCCGTGCCGCTGTGCGTCCATCGCCCGTTGGCGAGGTGGAACTCCCAGCTGGTGACCAACGTCCCGCCATCTTGGGAGGTCGCCCGGGTGCAGTCCGATCCGCACGGGACGAAAAGCCAGGCGGTCGGTTTGTCGTTGTCCGTGTAGAGCACGTTGTACCGGCCGTTCAGCACTTCGGGGTTGGCGTGCGCCGGTGCCGACGACGCGAGAAACGCGGCGGTCAACGCGGCGCCGGCGGCAAGTCTGTGGCTGATCTTCGTCATCTCGTTTCGTCCTAGCGGGCCGCCAGCCGCTCGCGGCGCAGCAAGTCGACCTCCGGCATCGGCAGCGGCGCCAGCTCGCCGACCACCGTGCCGAGCAGCAGGTCGGCCAGCTGCGGGTTGCGGGCCAGGCATGGGCCGTGCATGTAGGTCGCGATCACGCTGCCCTGCACTGCGCCGTCGAAGCCGTCACCGGACCGGTTGCCCGCGCCCTTGACCACCGCGCCCAGCGGCGACGCCGCCGGCCCCAGCACGGTGCCGCCGCGGTGGTTCTCGAATCCGGTGAGGCGCTCGGTCAGGCCCGCCAGCAGCGGCTTGGTCGCCAGCTCGCCGATGGTGCGCACCTGTTGCGGCGACGTCGTCGCGTCCAGCATGCCCACGCCGTCGACGCGTTCCCCGGCCGACGTTTCATACCAGTGCCCGAGCACCTGAACGGCCGCGCAGATCGCCAGCACCGGAGCGCCCCGGTCCGCGGCGCGCTGCAGGCCCGGGTATTTGATCAGGTGCCGGGTGGCCAGGCGCTGCGCGTAGTCCTCCGCGCCGCCCAGCGTGTAGAGATCCAGCGACTCGGGAACCGGGTCGGCCAGCGTGATCTCGACGATCTCGGCGGCGATGCCGCGCAGCCGGAGCCGTTGCCGCAGCACCAGCGCGTTGCCGCCGTCGCCGTAGGTGCCCATCACGTCGGGCAGCACCAGCCCGATCCGTACCACCGAGTCAGCCATGGCGCGCCAATGCCCGTTGCAGCTGCAGGAACGCCGTGTAGTTGGCGACGACCTCCACCCGTCCGGGCGGGCACGACGCGATCGCGGCGACGGTGTCGTGCACCAGGGTGTGCTCGACGCCCGCATAGCCGAGCCGCACCGCCAGGTCGGTGCCGCGCTCCCCGGCGGCCACCACCGCGGTCTCCTCGCGCTGCTGAAGCTCGCCGGATTCACCTCGTGCACGAGGCTCACCGGCGAGAAGCTCGAACCGCACGTCCCAGAGCCACGACAGGTCCTCCCCGTCGGGCACCTGGCCGTTGACCGAGATGACCACCCCGGCCGCGTGCTTGTCCACCATCGACAGCGCCTCCTGCCAGCCGGCCGGGTTCTTCGCCAGGAGGATGCGCACCTCGTGCGCGCCGACCCGGACCGTCCGATAGCGCCCGGCGACCTCGTCGACGGTCGAGACGGCCGCCACCGCCTTGCCGGGATCGGCGCCCAACGCCACGGCGGCCGCGACGGCCTGGGCGGCGTTGCCCCGGTTGACCGCGCCGGGCAACGCCAGCCGCATCGGCAGCGAGAGGCCGTCCGGCCCGTAGAGGCTCTCGTCGTCGAACCACCACTGCGGGCTAGGGCGTTTGAAGTCCGCGCCCGTGGAATACCAGTGGCCCCGGTCGCGGACGATGACCTCGCCGCTGCGCGGGCAGCTGACCGAGTCGTTCGACCACGACCCACCCGCGGCCACCCACACCACGTTCGGGCTGTCGTAGGCGGCCGAGGTCATCAACACGTCGTCGCAGTTGGCCACGACGACCGCCCCCGGGTGCCGGGCCAGGCCCGCGCGCAGGGTCCGTTCGATGACGTTGATCTCGCCGACCCGGTCCAGCTGGTCGCGCGACAGGTTGAGCAGCACGACGACGCCGGGGTCGACGGCGTCGGACACGTGCGGGACGTGCATTTCGTCGACTTCCAGGGCCGCCAGCGGCGCACCCCGGTTGGCGGCGAGCGCGGCGATCAGGCCGGCGTCCATGTTGGCGCCCTCGGCGTTGGTGGCCACCGAACCGAGCGTCGCCAGCGCGGCCGACGTCATGCGGGTGGTGGTGGATTTGCCGTTGGTGCCGGTGACGATGACGGTGCGCCGTCCCGCGGCGAGTTGCCGGAGCACCGAGCGGTCCAGCGTCATCGCGATCAGGCCGCCGATCATCGCCCCGGCGCCGCGGCCGGTCACCCGCGACGCCCAGCGCGCGCTCGCCCCGGCGGCGAGGGCCAGACGGGCACGGGTGGTAACCACCCCGGAAGTTTAAATGTGCCACCCCGACACGGCGTCTTTCGACCGGGTGATGTCGGTCGGCCGTGCCATCCTCAGTGCATGAGCGGGGTGCCCTGGGGTCGGCCGGCCAGCGAGCCGGACGCGGGCTGGGCCGTCGTTGACGTCGAGACCTCGGGCTTCCGGCCGGGCCAGGCGCGGATCATCAGCGTGGCCGCGCTCGGTCTGGACGCCGACGGCAACGTCGAGCACTCGGTGGTGAGCCTGCTCAACCCCGGCGTGGACCCGGGCCCCACCCATGTGCACGGCCTGACCGCCGCCATGCTGGAAGACCAGCCGCAATTCGCCGACATCGTCGGCGACGTGGCCGAGGTGCTGCGTGGGCGCACCCTGGTCGCCCACAACGTGGCGTTCGATTACGCGTTTCTCGCTGCCGAAGCCGAACTGGCCGAGACCGAACTGCCCGTCGACAGCGTCATGTGCACTGTGGAGCTGGCCCGGCGGCTGGACCTCGGCATCGACAACTTGCGGCTGGAGACGCTCGCGGCGCACTGGGGCGTCACCCAGGAGCGGCCGCACGACGCCTTCGACGACGCGATGGTGCTGACCGGCGTGCTGGCTTCGGCGCTCAAGCTCGCCCGCGAGGGCGACATCTGGTTGCCGATCCACCCGGTGACCCGGCGCCGCTGGCCGAACGGCCGCGTCACCCACGACGAGCTGCGCCCGCTGAAGGTGCTGGCCTCCCGGATGCCCTGCCCGTATCTGAACCCGGGTCCCTACGTCGGCGGCCGACCGCTGGTGCAGGGCATGCGTGTGGCGCTGGCCGCCGAGGTCGGCCGCACCCACGAGGAACTCGTGGAACGGATCCTGCATGCCGGGCTGGCCTACAGCGACGCGGTCGACCGGGAGACCTCGCTGGTGGTCTGTAACGACCCCGCCCCCGAGCAGGGCAAGGGCTACCTCGCGCGGCAGCTGGGGGTGCCGGTGCTCTCCGACGCGGAGTTCATAGCCGGCATCGGCGCGGTGATCGGCGGCACCAGCATGGACGAATTCACCGACGTCCGGGCGCTGGATCAGCAGCTCGCGCTGTTCTGACAGCTGCTTTGCCCGTCAGGGGCCGCCGTGCCAGTGTTCGATGCGGTGATGGTCGGGAGCGAATCCGTGCTCGACGCCCCACAACACTGCCTGGGTGCGACTGCCGAGGCCGAGCTTGCGATAGATCGTCCGAATGTAGGACTTCACGGTGTTAGGACTCAGGTAGGTCAACCGCGCCACGTCCGCGTTGCTCTTGCCCTGGGTGATCAGCGCAAGGATCTCCGCTTCGCGATCGCTGAGTCCTTCACCGCGACCCGGCCAGTCCAGCCCGGGCGCGCTGCGCGCCCGGCCGGCCACCGGACTGATGACCACTTCACCGGAATGCACGGCCTCTAAAGCGGCAACCAGCTCGCGCGCCGGAAGAGTCTTGGAGAGATAGCCTCGCGCGCCGCGCTGCCGTGCGCTGGCGATGAGATCGGGGTGAAAGTTCCACGTATATACGACGACTCGGCGCGCTCGCGGGTTGGCAACCAGAATTCCGATCTCTTCGTGATCGGATTCGGGTTGGGCGAATGAGTCGTACAGCACGATATCGACCGCGTCATCGACGGGCATGGTGGAGTCGAGTTCTGCGATGACGACGCGGTCTCGGTACGGGTCCAACATGTTGGCTACGCCCTTGACGACAACGTCGTAGTCGTCGACGAGCGCGATGGTGATCGGCGTTCGGGATCGCGACTCGGGTGGCATGCCGACGAGATTACCTACCTAAGGGTGTATTGGTACCCCCCTTAAGGGTGGTCGACTGAGCTCAGCGTCGGGCAACCGGCCGAACCAAGCAGTCAGGCATTTCAAGGGGAAGGCGCACCATGATCATTCTCGGTATCGTCCTGCTGATCGCGGGATTTCTGCTCAAGATGTCCATCTTGTGGACCCTCGGGATCATCCTCGTTGTGATCGGAGCAATCCTGGCGGTCCTGGGAAGCACCGGCCGGGCGGTCGGCGGCCGACGGCATTACTTCTGAGACGGCCGCCGCGCATCGCCTGGGACGCACTGCCGCGAGTTCTCGAGTGGCTGCTCGCCGTTTAGCGTTCAGGGCCCATCAGCGGGGGACTCGCCGCCACGGCGCCGGGGCGGCGAGTCCCCCGCTTTAGCGCTGTTTGATCACCCGCGAGCGGCGCGGTTGACCGCCGACACGACCGCGCGCAGCGACGCCGAGGTGATGGACGGCGCGATGCCGACGCCCCACACCGTCTGACCGCCGACCGACGCCTCCACGTAGGCCGCGGCCTGCGCGTCGTCACCGGCGCTCATGGCGTGTTCGGAGTAGTCCAGGACGGCCACGTCGAAGCCGACACCGCCGAGCGCGTGCACGAACGCGGCCAGCGGGCCGTTGCCCTGCCCGCTGATCTCGGTCTCCACCCCGTTGATCTTGACCGTCGCGGTGATGCGGGTGACCCCGCTGTCGTCCTCCGCCGCGTCGACGCGCTGCTTGATCCGCTCCAGCGGCAGGACCGGGGCCAGATACTCCTCGGAGAAGGCATCCCACATCTCCTTGGGGCTGACCTCGCCGCCTTCCCCCTCGCTGATCTTCTGCACCACCTGGGAGAACTCGATCTGCAGCCGGCGCGGCAGGGCCAGGCCGTGATCGGCCTTCATGATGTAGGCCACCCCGCCCTTGCCCGACTGCGAGTTGACCCGGATCACCGCCTCGTAGGTGCGCCCGACGTCCTTGGGGTCGATCGGCAGGTACGGCACCTGCCAGAGCATGTCCTCGACGTCCGCGCCGGCCTCATCAGCGTCGACCTTCATCTGGTCCAGGCCCTTGTTGATCGCGTCCTGGTGGCTGCCGGAGAACGCGGTGTAGACCAGGTCGCCGCCGTACGGGTGCCGTTCGTGCACCGGCAGCTGGTTGCAGTACTCCACGGTGCGGCGGATCTCGTCGATGTTCGAGAAGTCGATCTGCGGGTCCACGCCGCGGGAGAACAGGTTCAGCCCCAGTGTCACCAGGCACACGTTGCCGGTGCGCTCGCCGTTGCCGAACAGGCAACCCTCGATGCGGTCGGCCCCGGCCTGATAGCCCAATTCGGCTGCGGCGACGGCGGTTCCGCGGTCGTTGTGCGGGTGCAGGCTCAGGATGACCGATTCGCGGTTGGCCAGGTTGCGGCTCATCCACTCGATCGAATCGGCGTAGACGTTGGGCGTGGCCATCTCGACGGTGGCGGGCAGGTTGAAGATGATCGGGTTGTCCGGGGTCGGTGCGATGATCTCGCCGACGGCGTCGCATACCTGTTTCGCGTATTCCAGCTCGGTGCCGGTGTAGGACTCCGGCGAGTACTCGAACCGCCACCGGGTGCCGGGGTATTTGGCGGCTTCCTCGACGCACTTGCGGGCGCCTTCAGTCGCGATGGCCTGCACCGCGGCGCGGTCGGCGCGGAACACGACGCGGCGTTGCAGGATCGACGTCGAGTTGTAGAAGTGCACGATGGCCTGCGGCGCGCCGTCGCACGCCTCGAAGGTGCGCTCGATCAGCTCCGGCCGGCACTGGGTCAGCACCTGGATGGTGACGTCGTCGGGGATGGCGCCGTCGCTGATGATTTCGCGGACGAAGTCGTAGTCGGTCTGGCTGGCCGACGGGAATCCGACTTCGATTTCCTTGTAGCCCATGCGAACCAACAGATCGAACATGCGGCGCTTGCGTGCCGGGCTCATCGGGTCGATCAGCGCCTGATTGCCGTCACGCAGGTCCACCGCGCACCACAGCGGCGCATGAGCGATGACCCGGTCCGGCCAGGTCCGGTCGGGCAGCCGGATGGGCTCGACCTCTTCGGCGAAGGGCCGGTACCGGTTAACCGGCATGGACGAGCCGCGCTGCGGGTTCCAGGTGGGCTGCCCGGGCGCTGGTGGGCCCGCGGGCGAGACGATGGTGCGTGTCGAACTGAATGCGTCGGGATTGGAAGTCACGGTGATTGCTCCGGGGTATCAGAAGGGAACTTCAGACCGGCGCATCGCGAACACCCGCGACGGGAAGCCGGTCTGGATCAGACCCCGTCGCGGCGTCCGAGGAGGAGCACCCGCTGCACGTCCTGCACT
Source organism: Mycobacterium sp. 1482292.6 (assembly GCF_001672995.1). Lineage (NCBI taxonomy): Bacteria > Bacillati > Actinomycetota > Actinomycetes > Mycobacteriales > Mycobacteriaceae > Mycobacterium > Mycobacterium sp. 1482292.6. The sequence continues at coordinate 45,809 of NZ_LZKV01000161.1, forward strand.
TTACCGCTTATGGCGCCTTGTTAAAAATGCCGCCGAGACGGTAGCGAATGCGCGGGCCGGGGAACCAGGTATCGCGACGTAAATCACCATGCGGTGGCACGTATTCTGTTGTGGACTTATACGCGAATTTTCGATGTCCAGGGCCGGAGAGGCGGGAAAACCGTGGCGCTCGTCGTGCAGAAGTACGGCGGATCCTCAGTGGCGAACGCCGATCGGATCCGCCGCGTGGCCGAGCGCATCGTCGCGACCAAGAAACAGGGCAACGACGTGGTCGTCGTCGTCTCCGCCATGGGCGACACCACCGACGACCTGATGGACCTGGCCCAGCAGGTGTGTCCGGCGCCGCCGCCGCGCGAACTGGACATGCTGCTGACCGCCGGTGAGCGCATCTCCAATGCCCTGGTCGCGATGGCGATCGAATCGCTGGGCGCGCAGGCGCGCTCGTTCACCGGCTCGCAGGCGGGCGTGATCACCACGGGCACCCACGGCAACGCCAAGATCATCGACGTCACGCCGGGACGCCTGCAGGCCGCGCTCGACGAGGGGCGCATCGTGCTGGTGGCCGGTTTCCAGGGCGTCAGCCAGGACACCCGGGACGTGACCACGCTGGGCCGCGGCGGGTCGGACACCACCGCGGTGGCGCTGGCCGCGGCGCTGCGCGCCGACGTGTGCGAGATCTACACCGACGTCGACGGCATCTTCAGCGCCGACCCCAGGATCGTGCACAACGCCCGCAAGCTGGACACCGTCACCTTCGAGGAGATGCTCGAGATGGCGGCGTGCGGCGCCAAGGTCTTGATGCTGCGCTGCGTCGAATACGCGCGCCGCTACAACATTCCGGTGCACGTCCGATCCTCTTATTCGGAAGACCCGGGCACCACCGTCGTCGGATCGATCAAGGACATAGCCATGGAAGACCCCATCCTGACCGGAGTCGCGCACGACCGCAGCGAGGCCAAGGTGACCGTCGTCGGCATTCCCGACATCCCCGGATATGCCGCCCGCGTCTTCCGGGCGCTCGCCGATGCCGACGTGAACATCGACATGGTGTTGCAGAACGTCTCCAAGGTCGAGGACGGCAAGACCGACATCACCTTCACCTGCTCACGGGACAGCGGGCCCACCGCGGTGGCCAAACTCGATGCGCTCAAGGACGAGATCGGGTTCAGCCAACTGCTCTACGACGACCACGTCGGCAAGGTGTCGCTGATCGGGGCGGGCATGCGCAGCCACCCGGGCGTCACCGCCACCTTCTGTGAGGCCCTGGCCGAGGTGGGTGTCAACATCGAGCTGATCTCCACCTCGGAGATCCGGATCTCGGTGCTGTGCCGCGACACCGAACTAGACAAGGCCGTCGTGGCGTTGCACGAGGCGTTCGAGCTCGGCGGCGAGGAGTCGGCGACGGTGTATGCGGGGACGGGTAGATAAATGGTTGCTATCGGAGTTGTTGGCGCCACCGGCCAGGTCGGCCAGGTGATGCGCCGGTTGCTCGACGAGCGGGACTTCCCCGCGACGACGGTGCGGTTCTTCGCCTCGGCGCGCTCGCAGGGCCGCAAGCTGGAATTCCGCGGCCAGGAGATCGAGGTCGAAGACGCCGCGACGGCGGACCCGAGCGGGCTGGACATCGCGTTGTTCTCCGCCGGCAAGACGATGTCACTGGTGCAGGCGCCGCGGTTCGCCGCGGCCGGGGTAACGGTGATCGACAACTCGTCGGCCTGGCGCAAGGACCCGGACGTGCCCCTGGTGGTGTCCGAGGTGAACTTCTCCCGCGATGCCGGCAACCGACCCAAGGGCATCATCGCCAACCCGAACTGCACCACCATGGCCGCGATGCCGGTGCTCAAGGTGCTGCACGAGGAAGCGGGGCTGCAACGCCTGGTGGTGTCGAGCTATCAGGCGGTATCGGGCAGCGGCATCGCCGGGGTCGAGGAGCTGGCGACCCAGGCACGCGCGGTCATCGACGGCGCCGAGCAGCTGGTGCACGACGGCAACGCCGTAGCGTTTCCGGCGCCCGAAACCTACGTCGCGCCGATCGCCTTCAACGTGATCCCGTTGGCCGGCTCCCTGGTGGACGACGGCTCCGGTGAGACCGACGAGGACCAGAAGCTGCGCCACGAGAGCCGCAAGATCCTCGGCATCCCCGAGCTGGCGGTCAGCGGCACCTGCGTGCGGGTGCCGGTGTTCACCGGGCACTCGCTGTCGATCAACGCCGAATTCGAACGACCGCTGTCGCCGGAGCGGGCCCGCGAACTGCTCGACGGCGCGCCCGGGGTCACGGTGGTCGACGTGCCGACCCCGTTGGCGGCCGCCGGTGTCGACGAGTCGCTGGTCGGCCGGATCCGGCGCGATCCCGGGGTGCCCGACGGCCGCGGCCTGGCGCTGTTCATCTCCGGTGACAACCTGCGCAAGGGGGCGGCGCTGAACACCATCCAGATCGCCGAGTTACTCGCCGCCGAGTTGTGAATCCGCGGGTGAGTTCCGCGACGCGGTTCTCGCTTCTTGCGGCGTCATTGCTTGTGCCGCAATGCTTTTGGATAGCGCATGCCGACCCGCCCGCTCCGGCGCCCGAGCCGGTGCTGCAGCCGTTGGCGCCCGGTCAGGTGCTGCGGATCGGCCCCACCGCCGGAACCGGCACGCCGACAGGGGATTACGGCATCGGCGCGACCGATCTGTGTGAGTTCGTCGAGTTTCCAGCCGAATTGCTCCAAGTGTGCGGCGACAGCTTCGCGGGTCAGGGCGTCGGCTTCGGCGGTTGGTACGCGCCCGTCGCGTTGCGCGTCGACACGTCCTCCGTCGACGATCCCGGCGGGGTGCGCTACACCGGGGTCACCGGCATCAGCAATCCGCTGCTGGCCGATCCCGCCCCGCCGGGGGCCTCGCAGTTACCCGCCGGGGTGGTGCAGATCAACCGGCGCAACTACCTGATGGTGACGACGACCAAAAACCTCGAACCGCAGACCTCCCGGCTGGTGACGGCCGAACCGGCGCGCGCGGGCTGGCAGACGATCCCCGGGTCCAAGCGGCCCGCCTCGTATCAGGGTGGCTCGCAGACGCAGATCAGCGGCTACTACGACCCGATCCCCACCCCGGAGTCACCCAGTGGGTGGGTGTACATCGTGGCCGACAGTTTCACCCGCCGGGACCCGGTGGTGCTCTACCGGGCCACACCGCAGACGTTCACCGACCGGTCCCGGTGGCAGGGTTGGGCGGCGGGTCCGCAAGGGGGCTGGGGCAAGCCGCCGACGCCGCTGTGGCCTGACGCGGTGGGTGAGATGTGCATCCGGCAGATCGACGGCAAGGCGGTGCTGTCCTATTTCAACGCCGTCACCGGCAACATGGAGGTCCGGGTGGCCGACGACCCGACGTCGCTCGGCGACGCGCCGGTCACCACGGTGGTGCAGCACGACGAGTGGCCGGACCCGGCGGAAAGCCTGCCGCCGCCCTACGACAATCGGCTGGCGCAGCCCTACGGCGGCTACATCTCACCCGGCTCGACGCTCGACGAGCTCCGAATCTTTGTCAGTCAGTGGGACACCCGTGCCCGGGTGGCCGCGCCGTACCGGGTGATCCAGTTCGCGGTCAATCCGCTGCGGCCCGAATAGCAGCCTTTAACGGCTCCCAGCCGCACAAGTTGCGGGCGCCGTCGCGATCGACTCCCCGATGACCCCATCGGGAGCGCGACAAGCCAGATGGTTGGCCGGGCGTCCTCGGGTTGGGTTAGTGCGTCGTCAGGTAGGAAACCCCGTCATTCGTATACATCCGCAGCGGTGTGCATCGGATCGAACATTGCAAAGGAGTCAGCTATGTCAAACGCCGGTATCGCGCTGGTGCTCGCCCTATGCGCGGCACTGGCATCGGCGTTTGGGAATGTGATTCGTCAGCGCTCCGCGCAAGAGATCACCGACGAACCAGTCGGCCACCTCGCCCTGTTCCGCAAATCGTTGGGCGACACTCGGTGGTGGTTGGGCAGCGCGGGGGCTGTCGCCAATTACGCCCTGCTGGCCGCGGCGTTGGGCATTGGGTCGGTAATGCTGGTGACGGCGCTGCAGGTGACGGCACTGCTGTTCGCTTTGCCGATCTATGCGCGGCTGACGCATCACCGGATAACCCGCTGGGAATGGGCCTGGGCGGCGCTGCTGGCAGTCGCGTTGGTCGCGTTCATCATGATCGGTCAGCCGGAGGCGGGCCAATCGCGGGGATCGCTGACAAGCTGGACCGTCGTCGTCATGGTGATAGCCCCGCTGTCGGCGTTGTGTGTCTTGGGCGCGCGGATGTGGCCGGGTCGTCCGCCCGCGGCGGTGCTGCTGGCGGTGGTGGCGGGTTTGTCGCTGGCGGTGTTCGCGGTGCTGACCAAGGGCGTCGTCGATGCGCTGGGAGGCGGCTTCGGCGCCCTGCTCCGCGCGCCCGAGCTGTATGTCTGGATACCGACCGCACTGGCCGGGATGATCTTTCAGCAATCGTCATTCCGGGCCGGCGCATTGACAGCCTCGATGCCAACGGTGATCGTGGCCGAGCCGATCGTGGCATCGGCGCTTGGGGTAATCGTGCTGGGCGAGACCCTCCACGCCTCGGGCCCCAGGGCTTTCGCCCTGGTAGTCGCAGTGCTGGTGGTCATCGTCGCGACCTGGGCCTTGGCCCGCGGCAAGGCCGCCTCAATGGCCGCTCGCGCCGGAAGCGACACGAACACGACGGCCGAGCCTGAGCCGCCGTCGGACCGCTAGGCGGAGGCGCTACCGTCGTCCCGCCCGATTGGTGATGCGACGCCCGGTGACGCCGAGGTAGATGCTTATGAGGATGCACGCGAAGACGATGCCAACCAGGAAGGGAATGATCTTGAATCCGCCATTTTGGTTGGAGTAGCCCAATTTGTAGGACACCCAGGTTCCAAGGAATGAGCCGAGTGCGCCCAATACCACAGTCATCACGACGCCGATGTTCTGCTTGCCGGGCATGATGAGCCTGGCCAGTCCACCCACGACGAGTCCGACGAAGATGGCGCCGATAATTGTCCCGATCACTTGAAACTCCTCTGGTAGCACAGGTCATCGCTTTGATGTGGAGAGAGAGATACCCGTTTCTTGGCCTGTTGAGCCCGCTAATCCCCGCAGGCGTCGAGGGCGATGCAGCCACATAGGGCTTACTTCGCGATCCGAGTCGACGACATCGACGCCGTGGCTTGCGGTCCAACGCGCGGAGGTAACAGTTCGCGGCCAACTTGCTGCGGCCCGAATAGCGCGTTTTCACCCGCTGACCGGGGGCTTTACTTCACAGCTGCTACATAAGTAGCGCATAGCCGCCACTACTGTTAACGGCTTCATCATTTGTCTCATGAGTGAAACATCTGAATCCCCCACTGTGCGGCACTCCACCGCCACTGCACCGGTCGCCGCCGAAGCGGCGGCGGCCTACCGGGCCCCGCGGGTCTTCCAACTCGCCGCGTGGGTCGCCATCGTCGCCGGCATCGTGTTCATCGTCGCGGTCATCTTCTTCACCGGCTTCATCCTCGGCCACCGCGGCGGCCATCACGGACACCACCACAAGCACCACCACGCGATGGTGCACCACCGTGGCCCCGGCGGCCCCGGCAACTTCGGCGGCCCGGGCGCACCGGGCGCACCGGGCGGTCAGGGTGGTCAGGGCGGCCAGACCGGGCCGGGAGCCACCAGCACCGCGCCGGCTCCCTCGGGCGTGCGTCCCAGCGGCATGGCCCCGGGCCAGCTCCCGCCGTCGGTCCTGCACTCGGCGGCCGCGCTGGGACAGACCCCGAGCGTCATCGTGCTGACCAACTGAAAACCCCTCGCCAACCGGTGGCCCGGCGCTCCACTCGAGCGCCGGGCCACCTGTCTTTGGCGGTAACCGGCCCCTAACCGCCGCATCTCGATTCACCACAATTTTGTCGGCGGGGCCTGTTAGGGACCGGGTATGCGCGGCAATATGGCAAGGCATGAGCGAGACACCCGAAGAACGAGTTGAGCCCACCGTCGAGCCGGCCCCGGCCGCACCGGTCACCGCGCCACCGCCGCCACCCCCGGACCGGGTGCAGCCGCCGCGCCTCTACACGGCGGCGGCCTGGGTGGTGATCGTCGCCGGCATCGTGTTCATCCTCTCGTCGCTGTTCTTCGTCGGTGCCTTCATCTGGAAGCACCAGCACCCCTGCCACCATCACCACGGCATGTTTCACCCCGGTGGCCCCGGACCGGGCAATGGGCCCTGGGGACCCGCTGGTCCCGGGCCGGGCAACGGACCTGGGCAGTACGGCGGTCCCGGCGGCGGCTACGGCCCGTGGTACGGCGGACCCGGTGGCCCGGGTGGACCCGACAACGGGCCCTGGGGATACGGCCCCGGGGGTCCCGGCTTGATCGTTCCGATGCCCCCGAGCGGTCCGGGCGGTCCCGGCGGGCCGCATGGCGGCCCGGGTGTCAGCGGCCCCGGACAACCGCCGGCCGTCAGCGCGCCCCCCGGTGCGCCGGCGCCGCGCCCGTGACGGCGCCCGCTGCACTCACGGCCTATTTCCAGCCCCAAATGGGTAAGGACCCGTAGTGGGCAACCGACGGTGTTGCTCAAAATTTTCTTGACCGGATCAAGAAAAGGGGAATACTCGGTTGCAGGCCGGAAGGCCCGGGTCGCGGACAGCCACGCCGAACCTGCTTGATGAGCAAGCGAATTCGGTGTCGCCGTGCGCGATCCGGGGCTGTGCGGCCTTCCGCCCGGTGACGAGGAGAGCGTAATGACGGAGCGTTTCACGACCAATGACGCCGGTATCGCTGCGCCGAGCGACGATCAGTCGCTGACGATCGGCCCAGACGGCCCGATTCTGCTGCAGGACCACTACCTGATCGAGCAGATGGCGATGTTCAACCGCGAGCGCATCCCGGAGCGCCAGCCACACGCCAAAGGCGGTGGCGCGTTTGGTCATTTCGAGGTGACCAACGACGTCAGCAAGTACACCAGGGCCGCGGTGTTCCAGCCCGGCACCAAAACCGACATGCTGGCCCGGTTTTCGACGGTCGCCGGTGAGCGCGGCAGCCCAGACACCTGGCGGGACCCGCGTGGCTTCGCGCTGAAGTTCTACACCACCGAAGGCAACTTCGATCTCGTCGGCAACAACACGCCGGTCTTCTTCATGCGCGACCCGTTGAAGTTCCAGCACTTCATCCGGTCCCAGAAGCGCTTGCAGGCAAGCAATGTGCGCGACCACAACATGCAGTGGGACTTCTGGAGCCTGTCCCCGGAATCGGCGCACCAGGTGACCTGGCTGATGGGCGACCGGGGGATCCCCAAGACCTGGCGCAACATGAACGGCTACAGCAGCCACACGTACAGCTGGATCAACGCCGCCGGCGAGATCTTCTGGGTGAAGTACCACTTCATCACCGATCAGGGCATCGAGTTCCTGACCCAGGAGGACGCCGACCGGCTGGCCGGTGAGGACGGCGACTACCACCAGCGCGACCTGTTCGAGTCGATCGAGCGCGGGGACTACCCGAGCTGGACGCTGAAGATGCAGATCATGCCGTACGAGGAAGCCAAGGACTATCGGTTCAACCCGTTCGATCTGACCAAGGTGTGGCCGCACGGCGACTACCCGTTGATCGACGTCGGCAAGATGACGCTGAACCGCAACGTCACCGACTACCACGCCGAGATCGAGCAAGCGGCCTTCGAGCCGAACAACACCGTGCCCGGCACGGGGCTGAGCCCGGACAAAATGCTGCAGGCGCGCGGCTTTTCGTACTCGGACGCGCATCGGGCCCGGCTGGGGACCAACTACCGGCAGATCCCGGTCAACACCCCCAGAGTCGAGGTGAACAGCTATTCCAAAGACGGCGCCATGCGGATTAACAACGTGTCCGACCCCGTGTATGCGCCCAATTCCTACGGTGGTCCGCACGCCGATCCGGCCCGCGCCGCCGAGGTGCGCTGGCATGCCGACGGCGACATGGTCCGCTCGGCCTACACGCTGCACGCCGAGGACGACGACTGGGGACAGGCCGGCACCATGGTCCGCGAAGTTCTCGATGACGCGGCCAGGGAACGCTTGGCGCACAACATCATTGGTCACGTCTCCCAAGGCGTGAAGGAACCGGTGCTGTCGCGGGTGTTCGAGTACTGGCGCAATGTCGACCCCGACCTCGGCAAGAAGGTCGAGGAAGGCGTGCGGGGCAACGGGGGCTGACCGCTCGTCGGGTCGCCTGGCATGATCGCTGCATGACCACGCGGGTTACGCAGGTTGCCCAGAGGCGCGGGGCCGCGGTCGTCGTCGGCCTGGCCTTGGCGGGCACCATCGCGGTTCCGGTCGCCGCCGCGCACCCGTCGGAGCCCGGCGTGGTGAATTACGCCGTCCTGGGCAGGGGGTCGGTCGGCAACATCGTCGGCGGACCCATGGGGTGGGAGTCGGTGTTCACCCAGCCCGGGCAAGGCGACTGGGTCGACCTTCCCGAGTGCAACAACTGGGCCGACATCGGCCTGCCCGAGGTGTACAACGATCCCGACCTGGCCTCGTTCAACGGGGCCGTCACCCAGACGTCGGCCACCGACCAGACGCACCTGGTGAAACAGGCCGTCGGGGTGTTCGCCACCAATGAGGCGGCGGCCCGGGCGTTTCATCGCGTGGTGGATCGAACCGTGGGCTGCTCGGGGCAGACCACCGCGATCCACCTGGACAACGGCAGCACCCAGGTGTGGTCGTTCGACGGCGGCCCGGCCGGCCCGGCCGACGAGAACTGGACCAAGCAGGAGGCGGGCACCGATCGCCGGTGCTTCGATCAAACCAGGCTGCGCGAAAACGTGTTGCTGCAGGCAAAGGTGTGCCAATCCGGCAATGCCGGACCCGCGGTCAACGTGCTAGCTGGGGCGATGCAGAACGCGCTGGGTCAATAATCGAGCGATTGGGTAACCGTCTTCCCCGAGCACGTCAAAGTGCGCAGAAGGGAATATGTCGGGGGCGTCTGATAGATGAAGCACTAGACGAAGTAGTGCCGATTATCGTTCGATTAGCTGCGCAGGGAAGCGGTCCGCAGGTGCGTGTTCAGGCTGCGGGGCCCGAAGGGATCGTGATATGACGTTCGCGCCGATCACCGCCGCGGCTTCGCGACCGGAGTCGCGGGCGGCCGGTGCCGACCCCGCCCCCGACCTGAGCATCGCCGAGCCGGCCGACTCGGCGGCCGTCGCGCAATACATCGCCGAAGGCTGTCTGGTGGACGCCCCGCTGGGCCGGGTGGGTCTGGAACTGGAGGCCCACTGCCACGACCCGGCCGACCCGCACCGCCGGCCGAGCTGGGATGAAATCGCCGACGTGCTCGCCGCGCTGCCCGCGATGCCGGGCGGTAGCAGGATCACCGTGGAACCGGGCGGCGCCGTCGAACTGTCCGGGCCGCCGGCCGACGGCGTGGCACCCGCCATCGACGCCATGCGCCGGGACCAGGCCGTGCTGCGGCCGGCGTTTGCTGAGGCCGGGCTGGGCCTGGTGTTCCTCGGCGCCGACCCGCTGCGGCCGCCCCAGCGCATCAATCCCGGCGCCCGGTACCGCGCCATGGAACGGTTCTTCGCTACCAGCCGCTCCGGGGAGGCGGGCGCGGCGATGATGACGTCCACCGCCTCGATCCAGGTCAACGTGGACGCCGGCCCGCGCGAGGGCTGGGCTGCGCGGGTGCGCCTGGCGCATGCCCTGGGGCCAACCATGATCGCGATCACCGCCAATTCGCCGATGCTGGTCGGCGACTTCACCGGCTGGGTGTCCAGCCGGCAGCGGGTGTGGGGCCGGATGGACTCGGCGCGCTGCGGGCCCATCCTGGGGGCCAGCGGCGACGACCCCGGCACCGACTGGGCGCGGTACGCCCTCAAGGCGCCGGTGATGTTGGTGCACAACCCCGACGCCGAGGCCGTCACCCATTGGGTGCCCTTTGCCGACTGGGTCGACGGCCGGGTGCTGCTCGGGGGTCGCCGTCCCAGCCTGGCCGACCTGGAATATCACCTCACCACGTTGTTCCCGCCGGTGCGCCCCAGGCAGTGGCTGGAGATCCGCTACCTGGACAGCGTGCCGGACCCGTTGTGGCCCGCCGTGGCGTTCACCCTGGTGGCCCTGCTCGACGACCCGGCCGCCGCCGACGTCGCGGCCGAGGCCGTCGAACCCGTGGCGACCGCCTGGGACACCGCGGCCCGGGTGGGCCTGCGGGATCGGCGGCTGTACCGGGCGGCCAACGCCTGCGTGGCCATCGCCGCGGCGAAAGCGCCCGCGGAACTCGGCGATTCGATGCAGCGATTGGTCCGCATGGTCGAGCAGGGCCGATGTCCCGGCGACGATTTCGCCGACCAGGTGATCGAGCACGGCCTGGCCCCCACCGTGCGGCGACTGGCGCAAGGGGAGTTGTGACGTCACGAGAGACGATCGCCGACGACTTGGCGCGGACGCGGACGCGGACGTTGAGACTCGTCGAGTTCGACGACGCCGAACTCTGCCGGCAGTACGACCCGCTGATGAGCCCGCTGGTGTGGGACCTGGCGCACATCGGTCAGCAAGAAGAGCTGTGGCTGCTGCGGGGCGGGGATCCGGCCCGGCCGGGGATGTTGCCGCCGGCCGTCGAGGGGCTCTACGACGCCTTCGTGCATTCCCGCGCCAGCCGTGTCGATCTGCCGTTGCTGTCGCCGGACAAAGCGCGGGCCTATTGCCGGACCGTGCGGTCCGCGGTGCTCGACGCGCTCGACGCGCTGCCCGACGACCCCGCCGGCGACGACGCGGCCTTCGTCTACGCGATGGTGGTCAGCCACGAAAACCAGCACGACGAGACCATGCTGCAGGCGTTGAACCTGCGCAGCGGCGCACCGCTGTTGCGCGGCACGTCGACGCTGCCGGCGGGCAGGCCGGGGCTGGCGGGCACCTCGGTGCTGGTGCCCGGCGGCGAGTTCGTTCTCGGTGTGGACCCCGCCAGCGAACCGTACTCGCTGGACAACGAGCGTCCGGCCCACGTCGTCGACCTGCCCGCGTTCCGGATCGGCCGGGTCCCGGTCACCAACGGCGAATGGCGGCAGTTCGTCGACGACGGCGGCTACGACCAGCCCCGCTGGTGGTCCGAGCGCGGCTGGAGGCACCGGCAGGGCGCGGGTCTTGACGCGCCACAGTTCTGGAGTTCCGACGGCGTCACCCGCACCCGGTTCGGCCACGTCGAACACATCCCGGCCGACGAACCCGTCCAGCACGTCAGCTATTTCGAGGCCGAGGCGTACGCGGCCTGGGCCGGTGCCCGGCTGCCCACGGAGATGGAATGGGAGAAGGCCTGCACCTGGGATCCGTCCACCAACACCCGGCGCCGCTACCCCTGGGGTGAGCGCACACCGGACGAGGCGCTGGCCAACCTCGGCGGCGCGGCGTTGCGTCCCGCGCCGGTCGGCGCCTATCCCGCCGGCGCCTCCGCATACGGGGCCGAGCAGCTGCTCGGCGACGTCTGGGAGTGGACCAGCTCCCCGCTGCGGCCGTGGCCGGGTTTCGTCCCGATGCTCTACGAACGCTATTCACAGCCGTTCTTCGACGGCGACTACCGGGTGCTGCGCGGCGGCTCGTGGGCGGTCGAACCGGGCATCATGCGGCCGAGCTTTCGCAACTGGGACCACCCCTACCGGCGCCAGATCTTCTCCGGCGTCCGGTTGGCGTGGGACGTCCCCGACGCCGGGTCCGCCTGATGTGCCGGCACCTGGGCTGGCTGGGAACCGACGTCACCGTTTCCTCGCTGGTGCTCGACCCGCCATTCGGGCTGCGGGTTCAGTCCTATGCGCCGCGCCGCCAAAAGCACTGCCTGCTCAACGCCGACGGTTGGGGCGTGGGGTTTTTCGACACCGCCGCCGAAGCCGCACCAGGGCCCGGCGTGCCGCGCCGGTGGCGTAGCCAGGCGCCGCTCTGGGGTGACGTGTCGTTCGATTCCATCGCGCCCGCGCTGCGTAGCCACTGCGTGGTGGCCGCCGTGCGCTCGGCGACCGTCGGCATGCCGATCGAGGCCAGCGCGACCGCTCCGTTCACCGACGGCCAGTGGTTGTTGTCGCACAACGGAATCGTGGACCGAAGCGTGCTGCCCACGACGTCGTGGGCCGAATCGGTCTGTGACAGCGCCATATTGGCCGCGGTGATCTTCGAGCGCGGCCTCGACGCGCTGGGGCGGACCATCGTCGAGATCGGGGAAGCCGACCCGGGCGCCCGGCTGAACATCCTGGCCGCCAACGGCTCTCGCATGGTGGCGACGGCCTGGGGCGACACACTGTGCATCCTGCGCCGCCCCGACGGTGTGGTGCTGGCCAGTGAACCCTATGACAACGACTCCGACTGGGAGGACGTTTCGGACCGTCACCTTGTCGAAGTCACTGCCGACGGCGTCACGATGACGCCGCTGGACCAGTCGAGAGGATCTTGATGACGCTGTCGCTGTCGAACCACCTGGCCGCCGACTCGGCGTACCACGCGTTGCGCCGTGACGTGCTCGACGGCCTGCAGAAGACGCCAAAGTCGCTGCCACCCAAGTGGTTCTACGATGCGGTGGGCAGCGAGCTGTTCGACCAAATCACCCGGCTGCCCGAGTACTACCCGACCCGCGCCGAGGCGGAGATCCTGCGCGCGAGGGCGGCCGAAGTGGCGTCGGTGAGCGAGGCCGACACGCTGGTGGAGCTGGGCAGCGGCACGTCGGAGAAGACCCGGCTGTTGCTGGACGCCCTGCGCGAGCGTGGCTCGCTACGCAGGTTCGTCCCGTTCGACGTCGACGCCAGCATCCTGTCGACGGCCGCCGCGGCCATCGCGCAAGAATACGCCGGGGTCGAAATCAAGGCCGTCTGCGGTGACTTCGAAGAGCACCTGACAAAGATCCCCGAAGGCGGGCGACGGCTGTTCGTATTCCTGGGGTCGACGATCGGCAACCTCACGCCCGGGCCGCGCGCGGAGTTCCTCGCCGCCCTGTCCGCGCAGCTGCGGCCCGGCGACAGCCTGCTACTGGGCACGGACCTGGTCAAGGACACCGAGCGACTCGTGCGCGCCTACGACGATGCCGCCGGGGTGACGGCGGCGTTCAACCGCAACGTGCTCGCGGTGGTCAATCGGGAACTCGACGCGGATTTCGACGTCGACGCCTACCGGCACGTGGCCCGGTGGAACGCGGCGGAGGAACGCATCGAGATGTGGTTGCGGTCCGACCGTCGCCAGCGGGTGCGGGTCGGCGCGCTCGAGCTGACCGTCGACTTCGAGGCCGGCGAGGAGATGCTCACCGAGGTATCGTGTAAGTTCCACTCCGACAAGGTGACTGACGAGCTGGCCGCCGCGGGGTTGCGCCGCACCCGGTGGTGGACCGACGCGGCGGGCGACTTCGGGTTGTCGTTGGCCGTGAAGTGACCGGCAGCAACGTGCTGGCCGACCAGTGGCGGTCAGCCCGCCCGCCAATGGCCGGACTGCACCTGGACAACGCGGCCTGTTCACGGCAGAGCCTGGCGGTGATCGAGGCCACCGCGCAGCACGCTCGCAACGAATCCGAAGTCGGCGGCTACGTCGCGGCGGAGGCCGCCACACCGGTGCTCGACGCCGGACGCGCGGCGTTCGCCGCGCTGGCCGGAATGCCCGACGCCGAGGTTGTTTTCACCACCGGCTCGCTGAACGCCCTGGATCTGCTGCTGGGCGCCTGGCCGACCGAGCGACGAAAGGTGGCGTGCCTGCCCGGCGAATACGGGCCCAACCTGGCGATGCTGGCCGCCCACGGATTCGACCGGCAGCTGCTACCGACGCTCGAAGACGGCCGGGTCGCGCTTGACGAGGCGGCGCTGGCGCTGGACACCGACCCGCCGGACCTGGTGCATCTGACCGCGGTGGCCAGTCATCGCGGTGTGGTGCAACCGGTTTCGATGGTGGCCCAACTGTGCCGGGAATTGGGGCTGCCGCTCGTCGTCGACGCGGCGCAGGCGCTGGGCCAGGTGGACTGCGCGGTGGGCGCCGACGCGACCTACTCCTCGTCGCGCAAGTGGATCGCCGGCCCGCGCGGTGTCGGTATCCTCGCGGTGCGCCGCGAGCTGATGGAAAGCCTGCACCCCAGGCTGGGCGCGCCGCAGTGGGCCAGCAAGGACGGCGCACCGACGGTGGCCGAACAATTGGAATTCGGCGAAGCGAATGTGGCCGCGCGGGTGGGGTTTTCGCTGGCGCTGGGCGAGCACCTGGCGTATGGGCCGCAGGCGGTGCGTGCGCGGCTGGCCGAGCTGGGCGGACTGAGCCGCAGCATACTGTCCGATGTCGCCGGGTGGACGGTGGTCGAAGAGGTCGAAGAACCCAGTGCCATCACCACTTTGGCGCCGAACGACGGCGCCGACCCGCAAGCGGTGCGGGCCTGGCTGCTCGCCGAGCGACGGATCCTGACCACCTTCGCCGGCGTGCAACGGGCGCCGCTGGAGCTCACCGGACCCGTGCTGCGGATCTCACCGCACGTGGACACCACGGCCGCCGACCTCGAGACGTTCGCCGAGGCGCTCATCGCCGCCACCGCGGCGACCGCAACCGGCTAACCGGCTTTGTGCGCGGTCAGCAAGTAGGCCGGCATCTTGCGCCGGCCCCTCTCGTCGAGTTCATGCTGCGGAAATTCGAACGGCGCGTCGGGGATGTTGACCGGGTTGGACAGGATGAAAGCGGGGCGAACCTCGTCGATCTCCCAGTATTTGCTCACCGCGGCGCGCAGTTCGTCCTCGTCGACCTCGTTGGGCTTGGTTTCCAACTCGGCGGGGAAGGCGCCCTTGGCGAACACCAGGATGAACAGGTTCGCCCCCGGGGCGGCGGCCCGGTGTATCGACCTCAGGTAGCCGTCGCGGCCCTCCACCGGCAGCGAGTGGAACAGCGTGCTGTCCACCACCGTGGAGAACCGTCCGTCGTAGCCGGAGAACGACGTGATGTCGGCCTGCACGAAGCTGGCCGTGGTCAGGCCGCGCTCTTCGGCGGACTTGGTGGCCGCCGCGACGGCGGTCGGCGTGAGGTCGACCCCGACCACGGTGTACCCCTGGGCGGCCAGCGCCAGGGACAGCTCGGCGACCCCGCAACCGGCATCCAGCACGTCGCTGCGGAATCTGCCGGCCGCGACCAGCGCCGCCAGTTCCGGTTGCGGCTCGCCGATGTTCCACGGCGGCGGACCCTCGAAGTGGGCCTGCTCCCGATAGGCGCTGTCCCAGTCCATCACTTGATCAGATGACATGGGTTTCAACCTACTCCCAGGTGTGCACCGGCTCATTGGCATGCATGTGATCGCAGTAGCGGCGCAGCATTTCGGCCAGCGCCGCGGGCCTGCTCATGCCGCCGTCCTGCAGCGCCCGCACGGTGGACACCTGCCAGCTGGCACCGTTGCGCCCCGTTCGCGCCCGGCCCTCGATCACCCCGAGGAACCGGTCGCGCACCTCGGCGTCGACGCCCCAGCGCTGCAGACCCTCGTCGGCGATCGGCAGCAGTGTGTCGAGCACCAGGTCGCGTGCGCTCACCTCACCCACTCGGGGCCAGTGCAGCCGCGCGTCGATGCCGGAGCGCGCCGACGCCAGGAAATTGGCTTCTGCCACACCGAAATCCATGTGCTGCCACAGCGGATCGTCGGCTTCGGACAGGCTGCGCAGCACCCCGTAGAAGAAGGCCGAGTTCGCCAGCATGTCGACGACGGTCGGCCCGGCCGGCAACACCCGGTTCTCCAGTCGCAGATGGGGGCGACCGTCGACCACGTCGTAGACCGGGCGGTTCCACCGGTAGACCGTCCCGTTGTGCAGGCGCAGTTCGGCGAGCTGCGGGATGCGTCCGGCGGCCAGCTCGGCCACCGGATCCTCATCGGAGACCTCGGGCAGCAGGGACGGGAAGTAGCGGATGTTCTCTCGGTAGAGGTCCAGGATCGAATCGATCCACTGTTCGCCGAACCACACTCGCGGGCGCACGCCTTGGGCTTTCAGCTCCTCGGGCCTGGTGTCGGTGGACTGGGTGAACAGCTCGATGCGGGTTTCCGCCCACAGCAGGTGCCCGAAGAAGAAGGGCGAGTTGGCGCCCAGCGCCAGCTGGGGGCCGGCCACGATCTGCGCCGCATTCCAGTTGGCGGCGAACGTTTCCGGCGCCAACTGTAGATGCAATTGCATGCTGGTGCAGGCTGATTCGGGAGCGATCGTGGCGGTGTGCCAGCTCAGCGGTTCCGGACCGGAAATGTCGATGGGAATGTCTTCACCGCGGGCGGTGAAGATCGAGTCGTTCAGCGCGGCGTAGCGGGTGGATTCGCTCATCCAGCCGTGGTCGAGGTGTTCGGGCATCAGCGTGGGCAGGATGCCGATCATGACGATGTGGGCGCCGCCCGCCGCGCCCGCCCTGGCCTGCGCGTCGTTCAGGCTGGCCCGCACCTCGGCCTCGAGATCGAGCCCGGAGTGCCCGGGCAGCGCGTGTGGCGGGACGTTGAATTCGATGTTGTAGGCGCCTAATTCGGTCTGATAGGCCGGGTCACCGATGGCGTCCAGCACGTGACGATTGGACATCGCCGGCTGGTAGTCGGCGTCGACGAGGTTGCACTCGATCTCCATGCCCGTGAGCGGTTGCTCGGACTCGAAGCATGACCGGGCGAGCATCGTCTCGAAGACATCCACGCACAGCTGTACCTTGCGCCGGTATTCCCGCCGTTGTGCGCTGTCGTACGTGGTGCGCTTGACCTCTTCGCCCACACCGCAGATGCAACAGGGTTACCGCGCGTAACGCAAGCTCCCACGAGTCGCGGTTCTGGTCTCGTTCGTCCGGCGGGTAGACCATGATGGTCTTCGACGCAACAGTGTTCCGGGGTGAAGGAGAGCAGTTGGCCGAGTTCGCCGAGTTCGTCGCCGCCATCGACCAGGGCACCACCAGCACTCGCTGCATGATCTTCGATCACGACGGTGCCGAGGTGGCTCGCCATCAACTCGAGCACGAGCAGATCCTGCCCCGCGCCGGCTGGGTGGAGCACGACCCGGTGGAGATCTGGGAACGCACCTCCTCGGTGCTGACGTCGGTGTTGAACCGGGCCAACCTCAGTACCAAAAACATTGCGGCGCTGGGCATCACGAATCAGCGCGAGACGACGCTGGTGTGGAACCGCAAGACCGGACGGCCCTATTACAACGCGATCGTCTGGCAGGACACCCGCACCGACCGCATTGCCTCGGCGGTCGAACGCGACGGTCGCGGCGACGTGATTCGCCGCAAGGCGGGCCTGCCCCCGGCCACCTATTTCTCCGGCGGCAAGCTGCAATGGATTCTGGACAACGTCGACGGGGTGCGTGAGGCCGCCGAGAGCGGCGACGCGCTGTTCGGCACCACCGACACCTGGGTGCTGTGGAACCTGACCGGGGGTCCGCGCGGCGGCGTGCACGCCACCGACGTGACCAACGCCAGCCGGACCATGCTGATGAACCTGGAGACGCTGGACTGGGACGACGAGTTGCTGTCGTTCTTCTCCGTGCCCCGTGCGATGTTGCCGAAGATCGGGCCGTCGTCGTCCCCGCAGCCCTATGGCGTGACGACCGAGACCGGGCCGGCCGGCGGTGAGGTGCCGATCGCCGGGATGCTCGGCGATCAGCACGCGGCGATGGTGGGCCAGGTGTGCCTGTCCGAAGGGGAAGCCAAAAACACCTACGGCACCGGGAATTTCCTGCTGCTCAACACCGGCGAGACGATCGTGCGGTCCGACAACGGCCTGCTGACCACCGTCTGCTATCAGTTCGGGGACGCCAAACCGGTGTACGCGCTCGAGGGTTCGATCGCGGTCACCGGGGCGGCCGTGCAGTGGCTGCGCGATCAGTTGGGCATCATCAGCGGAGCCGCCCAAAGCGAATCGCTGGCACGTCAGGTCGATGACAACGGCGGGGTCTATTTCGTGCCCGCGTTTTCCGGATTGTTCGCGCCGTACTGGCGATCCGACGCGCGCGGCGCGATCGTCGGGCTGTCGCGGTTCAACACCAACGCGCATCTTGCGCGCGCCACCCTGGAGGCGATCTGTTACCAGAGTCGTGACGTGGTGGACGCCATGGCGGCGGATTCCGGTGTGCGCCTTGACGTTTTGAAGGTCGACGGGGGCATCACCGGCAACGACCTGTGCATGCAGATCCAGGCCGACGTGCTGGGGGTGGACGTGGTACGGCCGGTCGTCGCCGAGACCACCGCGCTGGGCGCTGCCTACGCGGCCGGCTTGGCGGTGGGGTTCTGGGCCGACCCGGCCGATCTGCGGGCCAACTGGCAAGAGGGCAGGCGGTGGGAGCCGGCGTGGAACGACGAGCAGCGCGCCGCCGGTTATGCGGGCTGGCGCAAAGCCGTGCAGCGGACCCTGGATTGGGTCTCCGTAACCTGAGGGGTCACGTGACGTGACCCGATCCAGGGCCCGCTCAGCGGCACTCAGTCTTCGCCGAGGATGCCGTAGATCTCACGCCGCGCATTGTTGAGGATCTCGACGATGCGCTGCTGCTGTTCGGCGGACGCGGTGTGGGCGGACTGCCCGACCGCGCCGAACAACTGGCCTACCGCCGCCCGCAGATTCAGGTGCCCCGGGTCGGCGCCTTCGGTGATCTCGTCCCACGGCGGGGTCTCGATCTTCTCCGCCGCCGTGCGGCCCTGCTCGGTCAGCTCGAAAAGCTTCTTGCTGCCTTCGGTTTCGCTCGCGGTGATCAGGCCTTCGTCGTCGAGCAGCTGCAGCGTCGGGTACACCGAACCGGGGCTCGGCTTCCACAGTCCGTTGCTGCGCTCGGCGATCAGCTGAATCATCTCGTAGCCGTGCATCGGCCGCTCGGCCAGCAGCTTGAGGATGGCGGCTCGCACGTCACCGCGCTTGCCGCGACCCGGGCCGCCACGGCGCCATCCGCCGCGCCGGCCACCGGGGCCGAAGCCCGGACCGAAACCGGGACCGAAGCCCGGGCCGAAACCGGGACCGAAGCCGAGCGGGCCGTCGTGGCTGCCGGCGTGGTCGCGTAGATGCTCGCGAAAGTCCCGGCGGGCCTGGCGCCGCGCTTCGTGCAGGGCGCGCCGGTCGACCGGGCCGGAGCCGAAACCGAATCCGAAGCCGGGTCGGCCGGCGAATGGACCTTCTGGGGGAGTGAATGGGTTGCTCATTGGTGTGTCCTTACGTTGGTGGGTCGCGCACCGATCGCGCGCTACGAAACATCACGATATATCGGAAACTATCGCGATGCAACTGGATATGTCTAACATGGCGCGTGCGTGGCCGCTGAGCTGCGGAGATCGGTGATTGCCCACCCACGGCCGGGGCGCGACGCGGTTTGCATGCGCCGGACGCGGGTACCAGCTATCGGGATGGACACCAACAACAACCTCACGGTGGGCGGCGGCCCCGCGGGCCCGGCCGCGTACGGGCGACCCGGCGGCGCGCGGCGCCCCAACGCCCGGCCGTGGGTCAATTGGGGTTTGGCGCTGGCGACGGTGCCCGGTGCCGCCCTGGTGATGCTCTTCGCGCTGGGTGCGGTCATGAGCACCGATGGCTGCAGCGATCGCAGCTGTCCCAACCTGGGCCACGGCGGGATCAATTTCGGCGTGGCGTTCTACGGCGCGCCCGCGGTCGCCGTCCTCGCCATCATCGTCTCGATTTTCACCGCCAAGCGCCGTTGGGGCATCGCGGTCCCGCTGTGCGGATGGGCATTGCTGATCGCCGACGTCGCCCTGATGGCGGCGAGCGTGGCGGGCTAGTGCGGTACTGAGAAACCGCCCGGAGCCGAGGAGTCTCCCGGGCCGGGGTGATTCGAACGCGGGTCCGGCCATCCGGGGACTTGCGGCGGCGGGCCGGGCCAGCTTTGGGGGCCGTAGGCGGGGGCGGTCGGTGGCCACGGCGCCGGCCCCGTCTGCCCTGGCCCGGGCATGGCGGGGCGCAGCCGGGCCAGTTCGCGACGGTGCCGCTCGGCGAGGACGGCGGCGAGCACGAGTTCCGGCGGGGCGCCGGGCGGTGGCGGCGGCGCGATGCGGGCCACCACGTCACCGGCGATCCGGTATGCCATCTGCACGCGCAGCTGACGGTCGAGCTGCGTTGCCCGGGAAAGGAATTGGCGCGCAACCTCGACCTGGCCGACGGACAGCCCCGACAGCTGCAGCGACGAGGCCCACCACGCCAACGACGGCGGCATCATCGGCGGGGGCCCGAGGCGGGGCCCGCGTTCGTTGACCACCACCGTGCCGGCGAAGATATCGCCGATCCGTTTGGCCTTGGGGGACAGGATGCTGCAGATGACGGCCGGGCTGCCGAACAGCATCCAGATTTCCACCAGCGCCGCCAGGGCGCGAAACAGGGCCTGGCGGAAGCGTTCTGGGCCACCGTCGTCGGACACCACCCGCAGCCCCATCGCGATCTTGCCCACCGAGCGCCCGCGCGTCGCCGTTTCGAGCACCAGGGGATAGCCCACGATCACCAGCACCGTGAAAATCAGCAGGATCGCGTTGCTCAGCGCGGTATCGAATTGGCTCAGGGTGGCAGCCCACAACATCAGGCCGAGCAGGTAACCGATGACCATGACCGTGATGTCGATCAGCGCGCTCAGCGTCCGCACCGGCAGCTGGGCGATCTGCACATCGAGCACCACAGCGTCCCCGGTCACCACCTCCGACATAACTTCGAACGGTACAGGTTGGGCCCGCGTGGCCGGCCGCACTTTGCCGCGCCGGGAATGCGATTAGGCTGCCCAGGGTGGATGTCGATGCGTTCGTGCTGGCCCATCGCCCTACCTGGGACCGCCTGGACCGATTGATCGGGCGGCGCCGGTCGTTGTCGGGTGCGGAAATCGACGAACTCGTCGAGCTTTATCAGCGGGTCTCCACCCATCTGTCGATGCTGCGCTCGGCGTCCTCGGATTCGCTGCTGATCGGTCGGCTCTCCAGCCTGGTCGCGCGGGCCCGTTCGGCGGTGACGGGCGCCCACGCGCCACTGAGCAGCGCGTTCACCCGGTTCTGGACGGTGTCCTTCCCGGTCGTGGCGTACCGCACCTGGCGGTGGTGGCTGGCCACGGCGGCGGCGTTCTTCGCCGTCGTCGTGATCGTCGCGTTGTGGGTCGCCGGCAGTCCCGACGTCCAGTCCGCCCTCGGAACGCCCAGTGACATCGCGCAATTGGTCAACCACGATGTCGAGTCCTATTACAGCGAACATCCCGCCGCCGCGTTCGCGCTGCAGATCTGGGTGAACAACTCCTGGGTGTCCGCCCAATGCATCGCGCTGTCCGTGGTGCTGGGGCTGCCCATCCCGTTCGTGCTGTTCGAGAACGCCGCCAATCTGGGCGTCATTGCCGGCCTGATGTTTCCGGCCGGCAAGGGTGGCCTGCTGCTGGGTCTGCTCGCCCCGCACGGACTGCTCGAACTCACGGCGGTATTCCTTTCGGGGGCAACGGGAATGCGGCTGGGCTGGTCGGTGATCGCCCCCGGCGACCGGCCCCGAGGGCAGGTGCTCGCCGAGCAGGGGCGTGCCGTCGTCTCGGTCGCCGTGGGTCTGGTTGCGGTGCTGCTGGTTTCGGGATTGATCGAGGCGCTGGTGACGCCGTCACCGTTGCCGACGTTCGTGCGGGTGGGCATCGGCGTCCTCGCCGAGGTGGCGTTCCTGTCCTACATCGTCTACTTCGGCCGCCGCGGCGTGCAGGCCGGCGAAAGCGGTGACATGGAGGACGCGCCGGACTTCGTCCCGACCCGCTGAGCGGCGATCGCTACAGCCGCCCGGTCGCCTTCATCGCCAGGTAGTGATCGGCCAGCGCCGGTGCCAGTTCGGTGGGCGGCGCGTCGACGACTTCCACCCCGCTGCGGCGCAGCCGCGTGGCGATCGCGCCGCGGTCGTTGCGGGATCGTTCGGCGGCCGCCGCGTCATAGACCGCCGCGGCGTCCGAACGCCCGACGGCCATTTGGTCGACGCGCGGGTCGGAAACCGCGGCCAGTAGCAGACGATGCTTAGCCGACAGTTGCGGCAGCACGGGCAGCAGGCCCTCGTCGAGGGCGGCCGCGTTGAGGTCGGTCAGCAGCACCACCAGGGAACGCCGGCGGGCGCGCAGTCCGATAGTGGAAACCATTGCCCGCCAATCGGATTCGACCAGCGTCGGCTGAAGGGGCGCCATCGCGTCGACCAGCTGGGCAAGCAGTTCGGTGCGCGAGGCGCCGAACACACCGGCCCGGCTCACCCGGTCGTGGGCGAGGAAGTCGACATGGTCGCCGGCCCGCGATGCCAGGGCCGCCAACAGCAGCGCGGCGTCCATCGACCAATCCAGCCGCGGCCAGCCGGCCGGATCGGACGCGGTCGGGTCGACACCGACCCGACCCGCCGCCGTGCGGCCGGTGTCGAGCACGATCACCACCCGCCGGTCGCGTTCGGGCCGCCAGGTGCGCACCACCACGTCGGCGCGCCGCGCGGTGGCGCGCCAGTCGATCGAGCGCACGTCGTCGCCGACGACATACTCTCGCAGCGAGTCGAATTCGGTTCCCTGCCCGCGCACCAGCGTGGGCAGCAGGCCGTCGATCTCGCGCAGCTTGGCAAGTCGCGACGGCAGGTGCTTGCGGGCCAGAAACGGAGGCAGCACCCGCAACTGGCCCGGCACCGGTTGCGAACCCTGCCGTCCCGCCAGCCCCAGCGGACCGATCGATCGGGCGGTCACCACCGTCGCGCGCTGATCGCCGCGGCGGAGC
>NZ_LZKV01000162.1:0-19548 GCF_001672995.1 Mycobacterium sp. 1482292.6
GGCCAGCTCGCCGGGCGTCTTGATCGGCGGTTTGTCCGACGGGATACGGCCGCCGAAGTCGTCGAACATGGTGAGCCGTGGCCGCCGCCGACCCCCGAGCCGGCCTTCAAGGCGGCCATCGCCCGGGCCAGCGAGGCGGCCGC
Organism: Mycobacterium sp. 1482292.6; assembly: GCF_001672995.1. Lineage (NCBI taxonomy): Bacteria > Bacillati > Actinomycetota > Actinomycetes > Mycobacteriales > Mycobacteriaceae > Mycobacterium > Mycobacterium sp. 1482292.6. The sequence goes on from NZ_LZKV01000162.1 coordinate 144, forward strand.
CGCCGCGCGGCTGGATGCCGATCGAAACGCCAACGGCGGCAACGGTTCTCATGGCGCTCAGGGTGGCGGTAATCGGCAGGGCGATCCGCAGGGTCCCACCCAGCCCGACTACGGGGCCCCCGCCGGCTGGCGCGCGCCCGGCTGGCCGCCGCAGCAACAACAGCCGACTTACTGGCATCCGCAGCCCGGGCAGCAGCAGCCCTATTGGCAGCAACCGCCGCGCGGTTACCCGGGCCCCCAGGGCTATCCGGGACCGCAAGGCCATCCCGGCGGTCAGCAAAGTTATCCCGGTCAGCAGGGTGGAGCGGGTCACCCGGGTCAGGCGCACCCGTCGTACCCGCCGTATCCGCCGTATCCGCCGCCCGGCCAACCCGCCCCGGAGGGTGGGTCGCCGGACCGGCAGGATGACGACGTGAGCCGGTCCAACCCGCCGGCTCACGGCTGAGCAAACGGAGGATTCGATGGCCTTACGCGGTTTGGGGGCGGATACCGCGGTGCCCGCGACGCGCGCGTTCGATCAGGAGCGCGCCGAGGCTGCGGTCCGCGAGTTGCTGCACGCGATCGGCGAAGACCCCGACCGCGACGGCCTGCGCGAGACACCGGCCCGCGTCGCGCGCGCCTACCGCGAGATGTTCGCCGGGCTCTACACCGATCCCGACAGCGTGCTGAACACCATGTTCGACGAGGAGCACGACGAACTGGTGCTGGTCAAGGAGATTCCGCTGTACTCCACGTGTGAGCACCACCTGGTGGCGTTCCACGGTGTGGCCCACGTCGGCTACATCCCGGGCAACGACGGCCGGGTCACCGGCCTGTCGAAGATCGCCCGACTGGTCGACCTGTACTCGAAGCGGCCCCAGGTGCAGGAGCGGCTCACCAGCCAGATCGCCGACGCCCTGGTGAAAAAGCTCAACCCGCGTGGCGTGATCGTCGTGGTCGAGGCCGAACACCTGTGCATGGCGATGCGCGGTGTGCGTAAGCCCGGAGCGGTTACGACCACCTCGGCGGTGCGCGGCCTGTTCAAAACCAACGCGGCTTCTCGAGCGGAGGCGCTCGACCTGATCCTGCGTAAGTGAGTCTGGCGCCCGTGCAGGTAATGGGAGTTCTGAACGTCACTGACGATTCGTTCTCCGACGGCGGCCGCTACCTCGATCCCGACAAGGCGGTGGCGCACGGGTTGGCCTTGGTCGCCGACGGCGCCGACATCGTCGACGTCGGGGGAGAGTCGACCCGGCCCGGCGCCACGCGGATCGACCCCGGGGTCGAAACCGCCCGGGTTATACCCGTCGTCAAAGCGCTTGCGGCTCAAGGGATCACTGTCAGCATCGACACCATGCACGCCGATGTCGCGCGCGCGGCGCTGTGCGGCGGAGCGCGCATCGTCAACGACGTGTCCGGCGGCCGTGCCGATCCCGCGATGGCGCCCCTGCTGGCCGACGCGAAAGTGCCGTGGGTGCTGATGCATTGGCGATCGGTGTCGGCCGAGCGCCCGCACGCGGCGCCGCAGTACCGCGACGTGGTGGGCGAGGTGCGCGACGAGCTGCTGGCCAGCGTCGACGCCGCGGTGTCCGCCGGTGTCGACCCCGACAAGTTGATGATCGATCCCGGATTGGGGTTCGCCAAGACGGGACAACACAATTGGGCGCTGCTGCATGCCCTGCCGCAGCTGGTCGCCACCGGCATCCCGGTGCTGCTGGGTGCGTCGCGCAAACGGTTCCTCGGTACGTTGTTAGCCGGGGTCGACGGTGCGCCGCGACCGCCCGACGGGCGCGAGACGGCCACCGCGGTGGTGTCGGCGCTGGCCGCCCTGCACGGCGCCTGGGGGGTGCGGGTGCACGACGTGCGCGCCACGGTCGATGCCCTCAAGGTCGTAGCGGCCTGGACCGGCGGGTCGCACACGGAACTGGCTGGAGACAATGGCTGATCGAATCGAATTGCGCGGCTTGACGGTTCGCGGACAACACGGGGTGTTCGACCACGAGCGTGCCAACGGTCAGGACTTCGTCGTCGACATCACGGTGTGGATCGACCTCGCCGGCGCCGCCGCCAGCGACGAACTGGCCGACACCTATGACTACGCGGCGCTGGCCCGGCTGGCCGCCGACGTGGTGGCCGGGCCCGCGCGCAACCTGATCGAGACGGTCGGCGCCCAGATCGCCGACCAGGTGATGGACGACGAGCGCGTGCACGCCGTCGAGGTGGTGGTGCACAAGCCGCAGGCTCCGATCCCGCAGCAGTTCGCCGACGTCGCCGTGGTGGTGCGGCGGTCGCGCCGCGGCGGCCGCGGTTCGGTGGTTCCGGCGGGCGGGGCCCTATGACACGCGTGGTGCTGTCGATCGGCTCGAACCTGGGCGACCGGCTGGCCCGGTTGCAGTCCGTCGTCGACCGGCTGGGGGAGACGGTGCGCGCAGTGTCACCGGTGTACGAGACCGACCCCTGGGGCCGGGTGGATCAGGCGCCGTTCCTCAACGCGGTGGTGATCGCCGACGACCCGTCCCGGGACGGGCAGGCCTGGCTGCGCCGCGCGCAGGAATTCGAGCGGGCGGCGGGCCGCGTGCGCGGGGAGCGCTGGGGGCCGCGCACCCTCGACGTCGACCTGATCGCCTGCTACGGCCCGACCGAGGTGATCTCCCGGGAGAACAACCTGACGCTGCCGCACCCGCTGGCCCACCTCCGGGCATTCGTACTCATTCCCTGGCTGGACGTCGAGCCGGACGCGCGGCTGACCCTGGCCGATGGTCCGCAGCCGGTCGCGGGCCTGCTCGGCCAGCTGGAAGCGGCCGACCGGGACGGCGTCCGGCCGACCGACCTGACCCTGCGGCCGAACGGGAAGCCGGCCGATCGGGGGCCGACGACCTGATGGGACCCACCCGCAAGCGTGACCTGACCGCCGCGGTGGTGGGCACCGCCGTGGTGGGATACCTGCTGGTCAAGGGGCTATACCGGTGGTTTCCGCCGATCACCGTGTGGACCGGCCTGTCGCTGCTGGCGGTGGCCGTCGTCGAGGCGCTGTGGGCACGCTACGTCCGGGCGAAGATCAGCGAGGGCGAGATCGGCTCCGGCCCGGGCTGGCTGCATCCGCTCGCGGTGGCGCGCAGCCTGATGGTCGCCAAGGCCTCGGCCTGGGTCGGCGCGTTGATGCTGGGCTGGTGGGTCGGCATCCTGGTGTACTTCCTGCCCCGCAAATCGTGGTTGCGGGCGGCCGCCGAGGACACCACGGGGACCGTGGTCGCGGCCGTCAGCGCGCTGGCGCTGCTCGTTGCCGCGCTGTGGCTGCAACATTGCTGCAAGTCACCGCAGGATCCGACCGAGCACGGCGAGGGCGCGGAAAGCTAGCACTGGCAAGCCCGGGTGAGAATCGCCGGAGGCACGCGACACGCGGATTGACCTCCCGCAGGTACTCTCAGGCCATGACCGTTCTGTCCCGCGGCGCCCGGGTGCGGCGCGGCGGCCGCAGGCCGGGGTGGGTGCTCTTGACCGCGTTGCTGGTCCTCGCGATGGGGGCCAGCTCCGCATTGGTTTTCACCAATCGGGTGGAACTTCTCAAGCTCGCTGTAATCCTGGCGCTGTGGGCCGCAGTCGCCGGCGCCTTCGTTTCCGTGCTCTATCGACGCCAAAGCGACGCCGATCAGTCCCGGGTCCGCGACCTCAAGCTGGTCTACGACCTGCAGCTGGACCGGGAGATCTCGGCCCGGCGCGAATACGAACTGACCGTGGAGTCGCAGCTGCGCCGCGAGCTGGCCTCCGAGCTGCGCGCCCAGGCCGCCGACGATCTGGCCGAGTTGCGTGCGGAACTGTCCGCCCTGCGGACCAGCCTGGAAATCCTGTTCGACACCGATCTGGCGCAGCGCCCGGCCCTCGGGGGAACGCCCGAGGCCGAGCCGCAGCCGGAGCGCGCGTACAGCGAGTGGGATCGCAACGGCGAAAACCCGCGCGACAACCCCGTCGACTGGGTGTCCAGCGACCGCGTGACGTCGGTGCCGCAGGACAACCGCGACGACGCCATCATCGACGTGCCCGAAGAACCGCTGATCCCGCCTCGCCAGCAGCCGCCGCCCCGGCGCGAACGGGTCCGCAACCAGTACGAACCGGCGCCGGATCCGGCGTACGCCGAGCAGGCCGCATACGCCGAGGAGTCCGCGTACGCGCGACCGGCGGAACAACGGTTCGAGCCGCGTCAGCAACCGTCATCGCCGCCGGCGGCGCAGTTCCAACCGGAGCCGCAGCCCGAACCGGCGCCGGAACCCCAACGGCAGCCGCAGGCGCACTGGCCGGGCCAGGGCTGGCAGCCGGCCGCCGCGGGAGGGCTGTGGTTGCCACCCGGCACGCCGGGCAGCAATTGGGTCGGCGGTGATTCGCCGGGCGAATCGGCCGGCGGACGGCGGCGCGCCCGGCATTCGGGCGTCGACGACGCCTGGGATGGGATGCCCGTCGAGCCGGTCCCGCCTGCGCCGTACGGCGACTCCGGTCGCCGGGCGCGGTCGCGTCACTCCGCGGAGTACCGCGACTACGGCGCCCGCAATTCCTTGCCCGGCGACGAGGCCCCGGTCGTGTCCCCACCGGCCGCCGCGACGCCGTCCCCGCCACCGCCCCCGGCGCAACCGGGCCCGTCCGCCGCTGCGCCCCCGCCCCCGCGGCTGGCGCCGCCGCCGGCACCCGAGCAGGCGCCCCGGCACGGCGGCGACCCCCAGCAAGACGGCCCCGACGGCGCCGGCGAAGGCAGCTCGACGGGTGGTCAGTCGGTCGCCGACCTGCTGGCCCGCCTGCAGGTGCAGCCCTCCGAAGGAGGCCGGCGCCGCCGCCGCGAGAGCTGAGCTGGGAGCTTCCTCACATTGGGTAACGCCTGGTAATCGACTACAGTCGTACTGACCGAACGGTACCCACCAGGTGGGACCGGAACGAAACAAGATTCTGTGAGGTCGTCTGCGATGGTGCAGTTCGACGGTCTGCGCCCGGCTCGGCTCAAGGTGGGAATCATCTCGGCCGGCCGGGTCGGCACCGCCCTCGGTGTCGCGCTGGAGCGCGCGGACCACGTCGTGGTGGCGTGTAGCGCCATCTCCCGTGCGTCCCGGCAGCGCGCCGAGCGCCGGCTGCCCGACACCCCGGTGGCGGCGCCGCCGGAGGTGGCCGCCGGTGCCGAGCTGTTGCTGCTCGCGGTGCCCGACAGCGAGCTCGCCGGGCTGGTGTCCGGGCTGGCGGCGACGTCGGCGGTGCGGCCCGGAACCATCGTGGTCCACACGTCCGGCGCCAACGGGATCGGCATTCTCGAGCCGCTGGCCCGGGACGGCTGCATCCCGCTGGCGATCCACCCGGCGATGACATTCACCGGCTCCGACGAGGACATCAGCCGGCTGGCGGATTCCTGCTTCGGCGTCACCGCGGCCGACGAGGTCGGCTACGCGATCGGGCAATCGCTGGTCCTGGAGATGGGCGGGGAACCGTTCTGCGTGGCCGAGGATGCGCGCGTTCTGTACCACGCCGCGCTGGCCCATGCCGGCAACCACATCGTGACCGTGGTCGCCGACGCGCTCGACGCGCTGCGCGCCGCCCTGCGCGGCAGTGAACTGCTCGGCCAACAGACGGTCGACGACCAGCCGGGCGGCATCGCCGAACGCATCATCGGGCCGCTGGCCCGGGCCGCGCTGGAGAACACCCTGCAGCGCGGGCAGGCCGCGCTGACCGGCCCGGTCGCCCGTGGCGACGCGGCCGCGGTCGCCGGGCATCTGGCCGCGCTGACCGAGGTCTCCCCGGAACTGGCGCAGGCCTACCGGGTGAACGCCCTGCGGACCGCCCAGCGCGCGCACGCCCCCCGCGACGTCGTGGAGGTGCTCTCGCCATGAGCCCCGGCAGGCCGCCCGCCTTCACGGCGGGTGAACTCAACGTCTATTCCGCCCCGCGCGATGTCACCGAGGTCAGCCGGGCCCTGCGCCACACCGGGCGCCGGGTCATGCTGGTGCCCACCATGGGCGCGCTGCACGACGGGCACCTGGCATTGGTGCGCGCGGCCAAACGGGTGCCCGGTGCGGTGGTGGTCGTATCGATCTTCGTCAACCCGCTGCAGTTCGGCGCCGGCGAGGACCTCGACGCCTACCCGCGGACCCTGGATGACGACGTCGCCCTGCTGCGTGCCGAGGGCGTCGAAATCGTCTTCGCCCCAACGGCCGCCGCGATGTATCCCGATGGGCTACGCACCACCGTGCAGCCCGGACCGCTGGCCGCCGAGCTCGAGGGCGGGGCGCGGCCCACCCATTTCGCGGGCGTGCTGACCGTGGTGTGCAAGCTGCTGCAGATCGTGCGCCCGGACCGGATCTTCTTCGGCGAGAAGGACTATCAGCAGCTGGTGATGATCCGCCAGATGGCCGCCGACCTCAACATCGACACGCAGGTCGTGGGGGTGCCGACGGTCCGGGAGTCCGACGGCCTGGCGATGTCGTCGCGCAACCGCTACCTAAACCCCACCCAACGGGAACTGGCCGTGACGCTTTCGGCGGCGCTGACCGCCGGTGCGCACGCCGCTCACCACGGCGGTGCGGCCGCACTGGCCGCGGCCCGCGCGGTGCTCGACGCCGTGCCCGACCTCACCGTGGACTACCTGGAGCTGCGCGACGCCGGCCTGGGCCCGACGCCCGCCCACGGCTCGGCCCGGCTGCTGGTCGCGGCCCGGCTGGGCACCACCAGGCTGTTGGACAACATCGAACTGCAGATCGAAACACCCGCCGGCACCGCTGGGCCGGACGGACACTACGCCCAATCACCTTGGAGGAATTGATGCTACGGACGATGCTCAAGTCGAAGATCCACCGGGCCACGGTCACGCAGGCCGACCTGCACTACGTCGGCTCGGTGACCATCGACGCCGATCTGATGGACGCCGCGGACCTGCTCGAGGGCGAACAGGTGACCATCGTCGACATCGACAACGGCGCCCGGCTGGTCACCTATGCGATCACGGGCGAACGCGGCAGCGGGGTGATTGGAATCAACGGTGCCGCAGCGCATCTCGTGCACCCGGGCGACCTGGTTATTCTGATCGCTTACGGCACCATGGAAGAGGCCGAGGCGCGGGTGTACCAGCCGCGGATCGTCTTCGTCGACGCCGACAACAAGCCGATCGACCTCGGCCACGATCCGGCGTTCGTGCCCGCTGACGCGGCCGAGCTGCTGGATCCCCGGATCGTTGCGCGGTAGCCGTGCTGCTGGCGATCGACGTCCGTAACACCCACACCGTCGTCGGGCTGATCTCGGGATCCAAAGAGCACGCAAAGGTCGTGCAGCAGTGGCGGATTCGCACCGAAGCCGAGATCACCGCCGACGAACTGGCGCTGACGATCGACGGACTCATCGGCGACGACTCCGAACGGCTCACCGGAGCCGCGGCGCTGTCGACCGTCCCCTCGGTGCTGCACGAGGTGCGGCTGATGCTCGACCAGTACTGGCCGTCGGTGCCCCACGTGTTGATCGAACCCGGGGTGCGTACCGGCATCCCGCTGCTGGTCGACAACCCTAAGGAAGTCGGCGCCGACCGAATCGTCAACTGCCTGGCCGCCTTTCATCGCTTCAACAGCCCGGCCATCGTCATCGACTTCGGATCCTCGATCTGTGTGGACGTCGTGTCGGCCAAGGGCGAATTCCTCGGTGGGGCGATCGCGCCCGGATTGCAGGTGTCCTCCGACGCCGCCGCGGCCCGCTCGGCGGCGCTGCGCCGGGTGGAGCTGACCCGGCCCCGTTCGGTGGTCGGCAAGAACACCGTCGAGTGCATGCAGGCCGGTGCGGTGTTCGGGTTCGCCGGGCTGGTGGACGGTCTGGTCGGGCGGATTCGCGAGGATGTGGAGGGCTTTGCCGGCGACGACGTCGCGATCGTCGCCACGGGCCATACCGCGCCGCTGCTGCTGCCCGAACTGCAGACGGTCAGCCACTACGAGAAGCACCTGACGCTGGACGGCCTGCGGCTGATCTTCGAACGCAACCGCGACGCCCAGCGCGGCCGGCTCAAGACCGCACGCTGACGGCACCGCGCCCTCAAAGCCCGGTCCTTTAAGCTGGCACGTCGTGAGTGCCGACGACCTAGACATTCCCGAGCAGTACCGCATCCGCCGGGATAAGCGCGCTCGGCTGCTCGCCGAAGGCCACGACCCCTACCCGGTCGCCGTCGAACGCACCCACACGCTGGCGCAAGTCCGCGCCGCCCACCCCGACCTGCCGGTGGACACCGCGACCGACGACGTCGTCGGCGTCGCCGGCCGGGTGATCTTTGCCCGCAACTCCGGCAAACTCTGCTTCGCCACACTGCAGGAGGGCGACGGAACCAGCCTGCAGGTGATGATCAGCCTCGACAAGGTCGGCCGGCAATCCCTGGACGCGTGGAAGGCCGACGTCGACCTGGGCGACATCGTCTACGTGCACGGCAACGTGATCAGCTCACGGCGCGGCGAATTGTCCGTGCTGGCCGACTCCTGGCAGATGGCGTCCAAGTCGTTGCGTCCGCTGCCCGTCGCGCACAAGGACATGAGCGAAGAGGCGCGGGTACGGCAGCGCTACGTCGACCTGATCGTGCGCCCGCAGGCCCGCACGGTGGCCCGGCAGCGGATCGCCGTCATCCGCGCGATCCGCAACGCGCTGGACCGGCGCGGGTTTCTCGAAGTCGAAACCCCAATGTTGCAGACGCTGGCCGGTGGCGCGGCGGCGCGGCCCTTCATCACGCATTCCAATGCGCTCGACATCGATCTCTACTTGAGGATCGCACCGGAACTGTTCCTCAAGCGGTGCGTCGTCGGCGGTTTCGACAGAGTTTTCGAACTTAATCGCGTGTTCAGAAACGAAGGTGCGGATTCAACGCATTCTCCCGAATTCTCCATGCTGGAGACCTACCAGGCGTACGGCACCTATGACGATTCGGCAGTAGTGACGCGCGAGCTTATTCAAGAGGTGGCCGATGAGGCGATCGGAACCCGACAACTCCCGCTGCCCGACGGCAGTGTCTACGACATAGACGGAGAATGGGCTTCCATAGAAATGTACCCGTCGTTGTCCGCGGCACTCGGTGACGAGATCACGCCGGGGACCTCCGTCGAAGAACTGCTCGGCATCGCCGACCGGCTCGGCGTCGAGATCCCCCGCGACCGGGGTTACGGGCACGGAAAAATCGTCGAGGAACTCTGGGAGCACACGGTGGGCAACGAGCTCGTCGCCCCGACGTTTGTGCGGGATTTCCCGGTCGAGACAACGCCTTTGACGCGCCAGCACCGCAGCACCGCGGGCGTCACCGAGAAGTGGGACCTGTATGTGCGTGGCGTCGAGCTGGCCACCGGGTACTCCGAGCTGAACGATCCGGTCGTGCAGCGCGAGAGGTTCGCGGCGCAAGCGCGTGCTGCCGCCGCGGGCGACGACGAAGCCATGGTGCTCGACGAGGATTTCCTCGCCGCACTCGAGTACGCGATGCCCCCATGCACGGGAACGGGAATGGGTATCGACAGGTTGTTGATGACATTGACCGGTCTGTCAATTCGAGAGACAGTTTTGTTCCCGATTGTTCGGCCGCAGTCGTAGTTCAAAGTTTCAACTGTGCGGCTTCCGTACAGATTGAGTATGCTTCGCTGTTATGGCAGATTGGTGACCGGGGAGGTCCGATCCAATCTGCTCAGTATCCGCACAGGACGAAATGCGAGGGTAAGCCAATGGCAAAAAAAGTGACCGTCACCTTGGTCGATGATTTCGACGGTGCCGGCGCGGCCGACGAAACGGTGGAATTCGGGCTTGACGGGGTGACCTACGAGATTGATCTTTCGTCCAAGAATGCCGCGAAACTGCGCGGCGATCTCAAGCAATGGGTGGAGGCCGGCCGACGCGTCGGCGGCCGCCGGCGCGGGCGTTCCGGCTCGGGCCGCGGGCGCGGCGCGATCGACCGCGAGCAGAGCGCGGCCATCCGCGACTGGGCTCGCCGCAACGGGCACAACGTGTCGACGCGCGGGCGCATCCCGGCCGACGTGATCGACGCATTCCACGCGGCGACGTAGCAGCCGTACCGACCGGCGCCCGGGCCTTCGAGCCTGGGCGCCGGTTTGTCATTTCGCTGGGCGCGAAACAATAGTCGGGCGGCTTGGGAAACGAATTGGAAGTGCGCGACGTTTCTTCAGTTACGGCGCGCAACGCCGCAGGCAGTCGCAGGTGAGATCGGCCCTGGAAAGGGCACCGGAAGACCGGGCGGCTCCGCAGCGAAGAAGGCGCCGGCAAGGTTAGGCCCGCCGGCAAGCCGACCATTACAGTGGAGGCAGGTACGCGATTCCGGCCACAGGAGACCGGCAGGATTGCTCGAACGGCCGCTAACCAGTTTGTACCGATGTTGAGGGAGAGCAGGTAACCCGATGTTTGAAAGATTCACCGACCGAGCACGGCGGGTCGTCGTCTTGGCGCAAGAAGAAGCCCGGATGCTCAACCACAACTACATCGGCACCGAGCACATCCTGCTGGGTTTGATCCACGAAGGTGAAGGCGTCGCAGCGAAGTCGCTGGAGTCGCTGGGCATCTCGCTCGAGGGCGTCCGCAGCCAGGTCGAGGAAATCATCGGCCAGGGCCAGCAGGCCCCGTCCGGGCACATCCCGTTCACCCCGCGCGCCAAGAAGGTTCTGGAGCTGAGCCTGCGGGAGGCGCTGCAGCTCGGCCACAATTACATCGGCACCGAGCACATTTTGCTGGGGCTGATCCGCGAGGGCGAGGGCGTGGCCGCGCAGGTGCTGGTGAAGCTCGGCGCCGAACTGACCCGGGTGCGCCAGCAGGTGATCCAGCTGCTGAGCGGCTACCAGGGCAAGGAAGCCGCGGAGGCCGGCACCGGTGGCCGCGGCGGCGAATCCGGCAGCCCGTCCACGTCGTTGGTGCTCGACCAGTTCGGCCGCAACCTGACCGCCGCCGCGATGGAGGGCAAGCTCGACCCGGTCATCGGCCGCGAGAAGGAAATCGAGCGGGTGATGCAGGTGCTGAGCCGGCGCACCAAGAACAACCCGGTGCTGATCGGCGAGCCGGGCGTCGGTAAGACCGCCGTCGTCGAGGGCTTGGCGCAGGCGATCGTGCACGGCCAGGTCCCGGAGACCCTGAAGGACAAGCAGCTCTACACCCTCGACCTGGGTTCGCTGGTGGCGGGCAGCCGCTACCGCGGTGACTTCGAGGAGCGCCTGAAGAAGGTGCTCAAGGAGATCAACACCCGCGGCGACATCATCCTGTTCATCGACGAGCTGCACACCCTGGTGGGTGCCGGCGCCGCCGAGGGCGCGATCGACGCCGCGAGCATCCTCAAGCCCAAGCTGGCCCGCGGCGAGCTGCAGACCATCGGTGCCACCACGCTCGACGAGTACCGCAAGTACATCGAGAAGGACGCCGCCCTGGAGCGCCGCTTCCAGCCCGTGCAGGTGGGCGAGCCGACCGTCGAGCACACCATCGAGATCCTCAAGGGTCTGCGTGACCGTTACGAGGCGCATCACCGGGTGTCGATCACCGACGGCGCGATGGTGGCCGCGGCCACCCTGGCCGACCGGTACATCAACGACCGGTTCCTGCCCGACAAGGCGATCGACCTGATCGACGAGGCCGGGGCGCGGATGCGGATCCGCCGGATGACCGCGCCGCCAGACCTGCGCGAGTTCGACGAGAAGATCGCCGAGGCGCGCCGGGAGAAGGAATCGGCGATCGACGCCCAGGACTTCGAGAAGGCCGCGAGCCTGCGCGACCGCGAGAAGCAACTGGTGGGCCAGCGCGCCGAGCGCGAAAAGCAGTGGCGCTCGGGCGATCTCGACGTGGTCGCCGAGGTCGACGACGAGCAGATCGCCGAGGTGCTGGGCAACTGGACCGGCATCCCGGTGTTCAAGCTCACCGAGGCCGAGACCACCCGCCTGCTGCGCATGGAGGATGAGCTGCACAAGCGGATCATCGGCCAGGAGGACGCCGTCAAGGCCGTCTCCAAGGCGATCCGCCGCACCCGGGCCGGGCTGAAAGACCCCAAGCGCCCGTCGGGTTCGTTCATCTTCGCCGGCCCGTCCGGTGTCGGTAAGACCGAGCTGTCCAAGGCACTGGCCAACTTCCTGTTCGGCGACGACGACGCGCTCATCCAGATCGACATGGGTGAGTTCCACGACCGGTTCACCGCGTCGCGGTTGTTCGGCGCCCCGCCGGGATACGTCGGCTACGAGGAGGGCGGCCAGCTCACCGAGAAGGTGCGGCGCAAGCCGTTCTCGGTGGTGCTGTTCGACGAGATCGAGAAGGCCCACCAGGAGATCTACAACAGCCTGTTGCAGGTCCTCGAGGACGGCCGGCTCACCGACGGTCAGGGCCGCACGGTCGACTTCAAGAACACCGTGCTGATCTTCACCTCGAACCTCGGCACCGGCGACATCTCCAAGCCGGTGGGCCTCGGCTTCACCCAGGGTGGCGGTGAGAACAACTACGAGCGGATGAAGCAGAAGGTCAACGACGAGCTGAAGAAGCACTTCCGCCCGGAGTTCCTCAACCGCATCGACGACATCATCGTCTTCCACCAGCTGACCAAGGACGAGATCATCAAGATGGTCGACCTGATGATCAACCGCGTCGCGACCCAGCTCAAGAGCAAGGACATGGCCCTCGAGCTGACGGACAAGGCCAAGGCGTTGCTGGCCAAGCGCGGCTTCGACCCGGTGCTGGGTGCCCGCCCGCTGCGGCGCACCATCCAGCGCGAGATCGAGGACCAGCTGTCGGAGAAGATCCTCTTCGAGGAGGTCGGTCCGGGCCAGGTCGTCACGGTCGACGTCGACGACTGGGACGGCGAAAGCGCCGGCGAGGACGCAAAGTTCACCTTCACCGGCACCCGCAAGCCGCCGGCCGAGCCGGACCTGGCCAAGGCGGGGGCGCACAGCGCCGCGGACCCGGGGCCGGACGCGCAGTAGCAGTCAACAGAAAACGGGCGGTAACTCCTACGCGGACTACCGCCCGTTTTCGCTGCGCCCTACACTGACCGTTGTCATCGACGTGTCACGGAATCTGGTGAAAGTCCAGAACGGTCGCGCCACTGTCCACAGTCAGACCCGAGACTCGTCACACCCAGCGGGGACGCGTTATCCCCAGAAGGAGCCGATTGTGTCCCACCCGCAGCTCACCGGCAGCCGCACCCGATCGATCGATCTTTCGGCGGCGAGCACCGCGCTCTGGCTGGCGGCGACCGTCTTCCTCGCGCTGCTGGCGCTGTACTTCGTCGGCGTCGACCAGGGGGCGGTGTCGTTGTTCGGCAGCGACTCGCACGTGCACGAGTTCGTGCACGATGCGCGGCATCTGCTCGGCTTCCCCTGCCACTGACCCGATCTCGTGGGGAAACGCCTGATCGCGGGCGGTCTGCTGGCGGGTGCCGTCGGCGCGGTGCTGGCGTTCGTCTTCGCCCGCCTGTGCGCCGAGCCCGTCATCGGCCGCGCAATCGCTTTTGAAGACGGCCGCACCGACGCCGAGAATGCGCACGGCGTGCACGAGCACGGCGCCGAGTTGTTCACCCGCGGTGTGCAGTCGGGCCCCGGGCTCGGCTTCGGTGTGCTGATCTTCGGCCTCGCCATGGGCGCGCTGTTCGCCGTGCTGTTCAGCGTGGTCTATGCGCGCACGGAAACCGCTCGGCCGCAAGCGCTTTCGCTGCTGCTGGCGGCCGGCGCGTTCGGGGCGGTGTACCTGGTGCCGTTCGTGAAGTATCCGCCGAATCCGCCGGCGGTCGGACAGGCCGACACCATCGGGGCGCGCACCGGCTGGTACCTGGTGATGGTGGCGGTTTCGGTGGCGCTGGCGATCGGCGCCGTATGGCTGGCGCGGCGCCTCGCCGCGCGGTTCGGCGGGTGGAACGCCGGCCTGCTGGCGGCCGCGGCGTATCTGGTGGCCGTCGTCGTGGCGGCGGTGGCGCTGCCGAGCGTGGACGAGACTCCCGAGCCGCTGCGCGACGCCGCGGGGACCATCGTCTATCCGGGATTTCCCGCCGACGTGCTCTACGAGTTCCGGCTGCTGTCGCTGGCCACCCAGCTGGTGTTGTGGGCGGCCGTCGGGCTGGTCTTCGCGGCGATCAGCGGGCGCCTGCTCGGCGCGCGGACGAAGCAGGTGCCGAGCATCGCGGCGTGACCGACGTGCTCCGGCTGACCCTGGTGTCGCATGGCATGACCGATGCCATGGCCGACAAGCGTTTTCCCGCCGACGAGCCGCTGAACGCGATCGGCCGCCGCGAGGTCGAAGCGGTGGGCGGCCTCGTCGCCGCCGCGCCGCGGCAGCTGGTCGCGCCCGAGCGGCGCACCGGGCAGACCGCGAAACTGCTTGGGCTGCACGCCGAAACCGAGCCACGGTTGGCCGATCTCGACTGCGGACGCTGGCGTGGCGCGGCGCTTGCGGCCGTGCCGCCCACCGAACTCGAGGTGTGGCTGAGCCGGCCGGGCGCCGCGCCGCACGGCGGTGAATCGATCGCCGACCTGATCTCGCGGATGTCGCACTGGTTGGAGTCGTTGATCCCCAACCCATTACGGACGGTAGCGGTGACCCATCCGGCGGTGATCCGCGCGGCGGTCGTGGCGGCGTTGGACGCCGACCCGGCGTCGTTTTGGCGCATCGACGTGGCGCCGGCCGGGCGCATCGTCATGCATTTCCGGGACGGCCGTTGGACGCTGCGGTTGTGAGAGTCAGCGCGGGGCGATCAACGCGAAGGCCTGTTTGGCGATCTTGAGCATCCAGCTGGTCACGGTGGGCCCGTGATCGCGCGGCCAGTTCAGCTGGAAGCTCACCACCCACGGCTGCTGCGTCTTATCGACGGCATACCAGCTGAACGTCAAATCACCCGGCAGGCCACCGGCTTTCGCGCCGATGTACGGCCAGACGTTGTGGTCGAGCTGGATACCCGCGACCGCGGACAGGATCTCGCGCACCGGTGCGGCCTTGCCGACCGCGTCGGCCTGCAGCGCCGCGTGAACCCGGCAGATGTCCTCGGCGTTGCCGTACCACTCCGCGCCGTAGGAGGACGCCGGCGAGTGCGCGCGCATCGGATCAGGGTCATACGGCGTCGAATTCGCCTGCTCGAGCAGCTGACCGCGGACCTGTGGCGACCCGTGCTCCCACTGGTTGCGCAGGTCGGGCCTGCCCCAGCCGACGGAGAACAGCTCGTACATGGTGGGGAACGGGGTCATGCTGGCCGGGTCGTGATGGCCGGCCGTGGCGAGCGCTTGCTCGATCGCGTGCGTGCCCAGCCGCCCGATCAGCAAGTCGGTGGCCATGTTGTCACTGGTGGCGATCATCTTCTCGGCGGCGGTGCGCACCGAAACATGCGCTCCGGCAGGCAATGCCAATCCCGACGAGCCCACGGCCCGGCTCTTTTCGGTCACGGTCAACTGGTCGTCCCAGGACACCGTGCCGTCCTTGATCGCGCCCGCCAGCGCGTGCAACACGTAGAGCTTGAAAATGGATGCCAGCGGCAAAGATTGGTGCGTGTTGGTGCCCGCCACCGGCTCGCAGCGCCCGTCGTCGACCTTGGCGACCTGATAGGAGTAGCGCGCACCGGTCTTGCTCAGCACCGCGTCGATGTCGTGCCACGAGTTGATGGTCGGTGCCTGGGTGTCGAGGTCGAAATGATCCACATAACCGCCGTCGTCGGTGTGGATCCGGATGTCTTGCCGGGCACCGTAGGACGACGTCAGGTGCAGGGTCGCCACGCTCGCGCCCAGGTCGACGCCGTCGAGGGTGAACGGACGGTCCCACCACAGCGCCTCCATGGTGGTCTCCACCGACTCGACCTTGTCGGGTGCGGCGAGGGTGCCGACCCCGACCGGGCCGATGGGCCAGTCGGAGTTGAGCATGTCCAGCGTCTGCTGGGCCCGGACGCCGGGTGGGGTCCGGGTGTCGATCTGCCGCCCCGGATTGGCCGCGTTGGCCTGCGGGGACGGATTGGGGGCGCAACCGGGCGCCAGTGTCACTACCAGTGCGGCGGCCGCGCTCGCCGTCAATGCGCGGCGCCGCGCCGATAAGCCGCTAGCCAGCCTGCTTGTTGCCGGCAACGTCCATCACAACCTCGAATTCCAGCAGCGAGGCCCCGGTGGCCACCGGCTTCGCCCGCTCCCCGGAGTGCGCTTCGATGGCGGGCCCCTGCGCCCAGGCCTGGAATGCCTCTTCGGACTCCCACTGGGTCACCACGAAGTAGCGGTTCTCGCCCTTGATCGGGCGGAGCAGCTGAAAGCCGAGGAAGCCGGGCTGGTTGTCGACGGCGTGCGCCCGGTGGGCGAACCGCTTCTCCAGCTCCGGGCCGGCGTCGGCGGGTACTTCGATTGCGTTGATCTTCACCACTGGCGACATGCCGCTAGGCTACCCCGCCCATCCCGGTGCCGGGGCCCTGGGCGGTGCACGCAAGATGGTGCTATGCCCAGCGATCTGTTGACTTGCCACGGGGGAGAGGGCGACCCGCTGGTGCTGGTGCACGGCCTGATGGGACGGGGAACCACCTGGCCGCGCCAGCTGCCGTGGCTGACCGGGCTGGGCACCGTCTACACCTACGACGCGTTGTGGCACCGGGGCCGCGACGTCGACGATCCGCACCCGATCAGCACCGAACGGTTCGTGGCCGATCTGGCCGACGCGGTGAGCACGCTGGCCGGCCCGGTGCGGATGGTCGGGCATTCGATGGGCGCCCTGCACTCGTGGTGTTTGGCCGCCGAACACCCGGAACTGGTGTCCGCCCTGGTGCTCGAGGACATGGCGCCGGACTTCCGCGGCCGCACCACCGGCCCCTGGGAACCGTGGCTGCATGCCCTCCCGGTCGAATTCGATTCCGCCGAGCGGGTTTTCGCCGAGTTCGGCCCCGTCGCGGGCCAGTATTTCCTGGAGGCCTTCGATCGGACCGAAACCGGTTGGCGGCTGCATGGTCACACCGCGCGCTGGATCGAGATCGCCGCGGAATGGGGCACCCGCGACTACTGGGCACAGTGGCGCGCGGTGCGCGCCCCCGCGCTGCTCATCGAGGCTGGCAACTCCGTCACCCCGCCGGGCCAGATGCAAGAGATGGCGGAAATATCAAGCGGTGCAACATATTTGAAGGCCCCGCAGGCCGGTCACCTGATCCACGACGAAGCGCCGCAGCTGTACCGCCAGGCCGTCGAGTCATTCCTCGCCGGCTAGGGCGAAGCGCCCGTCGCGCGTCTGCGTCACCAGCCCGTCGGCCAGCAGCGAATACAGCGCCCGGTCGCGCTGCGCGGTGTCGGTCAGCCACGCCACATCCAGCTCGGCTCGGGTCACCGGAGAATCGTTGGCGCGCAACACATCCATCAACCGACCGCGGACCTGGCGGTCGGTTCCGGCGTAGGTCTGGACGCGACGGGCCGGCCCCTGCGCGGGCGGATAACCGGCGCTTCGCCACCCGCAGCTGCCCAGCGGGCACAGCCCGCAACGCGGCGCGCGCGCCGTACACACCGTCGCGCCCAGCTCCATCAGCGCCACGGAGAACCTCGGTGCCGTGGCGTCGGCGGGCAGCAGCGCCGACACGTCGGCGTGGTCGCGCGTCGCGGACGGCGCGCCCGCGTCGGCCAGGCCGTGCACCACCCGCGCCACCACCCGGCGAACGTTGGTGTCCACCACCGGAACCGGCTGCTGGTACGCGAAGCAGGCGATCGCCCGGGCGGTGTAACTGCCGACACCGGGCAGCGTCAGCAAGGTCTCGACGTCCTCGGGAACCTCGTCGCCGTAGTCGCGGGCGATCACGATCGCGCACTCGTGTAACCGCTTGGCCCGCCGCGGGTAGCCCAGCTTGCCCCACGCGCGCAGCACGTCGGCCGCGCTGGCCGCGGCCGTGGCCGACGCGGTGGGCCAGCGTTGCACCCAGTCCGTCCAGATCGGCAACACCCGCGCCACCGGCGTCTGCTGCAGCATGAATTCGCTGACCAGAATCTGCCAGGCGCTCACCCCCGGCTCGCGCCACGGCAGATCGCGGCGCGCGATGTCGTACCACCCCAGAAGTTCATTCGCCGGGATTGGAGGTCGGCTAGTCACGGGCAACCGCGGCACAGCACAATGTGTGCCATGCCCAACACCACTCCGGCAACAGCATGGAAAACACTCAAAGAGGGTAACGAGCGATTCGTCGCCGGCCGCCCCGAGCATCCGAACCAAAGCGTCGAGCGTCGCGCGAGTCTGGCCTCCGGCCAACAGCCGATCGCGGCCGTGTTCGCCTGTGCGGACAGCCGGGTGGCCGCCGAGCTGCTCTTCGACCAGGGACTGGGCGACATCTTCGTGGTTCGCACCGCCGGGCAGGCGATCGACACGGCGGTATTGGGCTCCATCGAGTACGCCGTCGCGGTGCTCGACGTTCCGCTCGTCGTCGTCGTCGGCCATTCCGGCTGCGGCGCGGTCAAGGCGGCCGTGGGGGCGATCGATGACGGCGCGGTGCCCGGCGGTTTCGTGCGCGACGTGGTGGAACGGGTGGCCCCGTCCATCCTGGTCGGCCGGCGCGACGGCCTGAGCAGCGTCGACGAGTTCGAGAAGCGGCACGTCGCCGAAACCGTCGCGCAGCTGGCGGCCCGCTCGACGATCATCGCCGAGCGGTTGGCCGCGGGCACGCTGGCGATCGCCGGCGTGACCTATCAGCTCGCCGACGGCCGGGCCGAGCTGTCCGACCACGCCGGCGACCTGGGCGAGTAACCAGCGGCGGATACGGCCCGCCGCCCCGATGGCGGGCCGCTACTACACGGCGGTCGGCCAGCAAACCGGGCGACACGCCGAGGCGGGTCAGCCGAATCGACGTGACCTGGGCCTACGCTGCGAACGTGCTCGATCTGGAACCGCGTGGCCCGCTACCCACCGAGATCTACTGGCGGCGCAGAGGCCTGGCCATTGGTATCGCGGTCGTCGTGATCGGGATCGTGGCCGCCGTCGTCATCGCCTTCATGGGAAACAGCGCGGGAGCCAAGCCCGCCAACGCCGACAAAGCCAGCGCCGCCGCCAACAAGCCGGGATCGCCTGCGCCCCAGGCGCCCCCGCCGCCCGGACCCGAGGGCCCCGCCCCGGCCGTGCCGCCGGCGCAGGGACAGAACCCCGAGACCCCCACCCCCACCGCCGCGGTGCAGCCCCCGCCGGTGCTCAAAGAGGGCGACGACTGCCCCGACTCGACGCTGGCGGTCAAGGGCCTGACCAACGCGCCCCAGTACTTCATCGGTGACCAGCCGAAGTTCACCATGGTCGTCACCAACATCGGACTGGTGGCCTGCAAGCGCGACGTCGGCGCCGCGGTGCTGGCGGCCTACGTCTACTCGCTGGACAACAAGCGGCTGTGGTCGAACCTGGACTGCGCGCCGTCCAACGAGACGCTGATCAAGACCTTCACCCCGGGCGAGCAGGTGACCACCGCGGTGACGTGGACGGGCATGGGCTCGGCGCCGCACTGCCCGCTGCCGCG
>NZ_LZKV01000163.1:0-596 GCF_001672995.1 Mycobacterium sp. 1482292.6
TTGCTCGGCCAGCGGATCGGGGCGACGGACTTCAGCACGCTGTACAGCCCCGTCGGGGGCAACGTGCCACAGTCGCTGGTCAACCAGGCCTGCCTGGACATCCAGCGGGGTCACGCCCGGGTGGTGCTGCTGGCCGGCGCCGAAACCTGGCGCACCCGGCGCGGGTTGCGGGCCAAGGGCGCCAAGCTGGTGTGGACCGAGCAGGACCACTCGGTCCCGATGGCCGAAATCAGCGGCGACGACGTCCCGATGGCCGGTGACGCCGAGATCAGGATCTCCCTGGACCGGCCCGCCTACGTCTATCCGCTGTTCGAGGAGGCGCTGCGGATCGCGAACGGCGAGTCGATCGACGATCACCTCGAGCGCATCGGGGCGCTGTGGGCCCGGTTCAACGCCGTCGCGGTGGACAACCCGAACGCTTGGATCCGCAAGCCGTCGAGCGCCGACGAGATCCGCAGCGCCGGTCCGCAGAACCGCATGATCAGCTGGCCCTACACCAAGCTGATGAACTCCAACAACATGGTCGACCAGGGCGCGGCGCTGGTCCTGACCTCCGCCGGGGAGGCGACACGGCTCAAGATTCCGGCCGAGCGGTG
>NZ_LZKV01000164.1:0-666 GCF_001672995.1 Mycobacterium sp. 1482292.6
CCGTTAGCAGCGGCCCCGACGAGGTCGCACCCTTAGGTTGCGGGCTATGACCCCTTCGGTCTTGTCTCGATGGGCTGTGCCCCAGGCGGAGATACTCCTGTTAGGGACGTCCGTGCAGCTCTGAACGGTGGCCTGGAACCGGTCTCGACAAGTCGTAAAACGATATGACAATACCCGCCTGACATGCCAACTTCGTCAAGTCTAGCCGCCAGCTGGCAGCGTCGTAAATTTCGCTGCCGGCGGTGAACCCCAATTCTGCCCACCGCCGGGCCGAGGCGCCGAATTGGTTGCATAGCTGGGCCTATTCCAGGCGGCCCGGTGCGTCGGCAGGCCGCCATGTCAAGTTTGCTGGCGAGTGCGTACAGGCCCCTCGGAGAGGCCGCCGTCAGGGGTACTAGCGTGCTCAGCGGCCACCCCGTGGTCTCGTAAGGTTTCGCCAGCTCACGCGGGCGAGTTTGCAGGTTCACGCATCCGGTGCCGCAGGAGATACTGGACGGGTATTGGTCAGACCCGGCGTCGCAGGCCGGACCGTGGCGCTTATCACGTCACGCCCGCGCCGCCGCCGGACCACCGGCACGACTGATCGACCGCCTGGCACCCGAGGAGCCCATGAACGAGCGCGACGAATTCCTGCGGGACCGTCTGCAGCCCGAGCGGCCTAACGCC
>NZ_LZKV01000165.1:0-628 GCF_001672995.1 Mycobacterium sp. 1482292.6
AGGCCCAGCTGGACCCAACGGCGCTGTCGGTGCTGGCCATGTTGCTGCCCGCGGACTGGACCTTCTGTCCGTGGGAGTTGGCCTGCTCGTAGATGACCTGGAAGTTGCGACCCAACTGGGTGATGAACTCCTGGCATGCCACCGAACCCGCACCGCCCCAGAAGTCGCCGGCAGCAAGCACATCGCGAACGATGGCCTGGTGCTCGGCCTCCAAGGACGCGGCCTGGGCGCGGATCAAGGCACCGTGGGCGTCTACATCGCCGAACTGGTAATTAATGCTCATTGGCTTTGCTCCTTAAAAGTGTTGTGCAGCAGCGGTTTCGGCCGTTAGCTGCTGAGGATCTGCTGCGAGGCCTGCTCTTGCTGCTCGTAGTTGTTCGCGTCGCGAATCAGCCCGTCGCGCACCCCGTGGAGCATGTTGACGATGTTGCGGAAGGCCTGGTTGACCTGGCCCATGGTGTCGTACGAGGTGGCCTGGGCCTGACCGCTCCAGCCCGAGCCGGCGATGTTCATCGACGACGCCCACATCTTGCGGGCCTCGTCCTCAACGGTCTGGGCGTGCACCTCGAAGCGGCCCGCCATCGCCCGCATCTCGTGCGGGTCGGTCATAAAACGTGTTGCCATGTCG
>NZ_LZKV01000166.1:0-2072 GCF_001672995.1 Mycobacterium sp. 1482292.6
CGCGAGCATCAGCATGTCGAACACGAAAATGTGTTTGGAGTGCTGCCAGATCGGGTCGTTGGTCGGGATCTGCTTGACCTTGACCAGCGATGGGAAGTCGATCGAGGAGGCGCCCGCGGCGTAGCCCCACCGGGCGGGCGTCAGCCACGCCATCTGCTCGAGGCCGATGCGCTGATAGACCGGGATCATGCCGCTGGAGAACACCAGCTGCGACATGATCGACACCACCAGCAGCGGCATGATCTGTTCGTTGGACTGGGCCAGCGCCGACAGCAGCAGGCCCAGCATGGCCGAGGCCACACAGGTGCCGGCGACGGTGACGAACAGCGAGAAGGTGGAGTTGCCGAAGAACTGGGGATGCGCCGTCGGCGCGCCCTTGCCCAGCCGCACGATAATCGTGGCGATCGCCGCCTGTGCCGTCGCGAAGACGCAGAACACCGCGATCTTGGCCAGCAGGTAGGCGGTGGTGGACAGGCCGACGGCCTGCTCGCGTCGGAAGATCGGGCGCTCGCCGATCAGGTCACGAATGGTCAGCGCGGTGCCCATGAACACCGCGCCGATGTTGAGCAGCACCATGATGTACTGCGGCTGCGTCGGCGCGGGGCCCAAGGGGTCGGCCGGGCCGAGGCCGGGGTGGGGGCCCTTCACCGTCAGCGACAACGCGCCGATGAGGAACGGCAGGACCGCCAGGAAGATGGTGTAACCGCGGTCGGACACGACCAGCCGAACCTGGCGGCGGGCGATCGTGGACAGCTGCCGGAACAGGTTGGTCTGGGGCGGTTCGCCCAGATCGGCCGGGCTCTCCGGGGTCGGTGGCTGCGACGACTGCTGGTTGCGCTCCTTGAAGCGGCGGTTGGCCTCGTCCGGGTCGGCGCCCACCTTGGCGAAGATGTCGGCCCAGTTGCGGGTCCCCATGGCGGACTCGACCTGGTCCGGCGGCCCGCAGAACGCGGTCTTGCCGCCGGGTGCGACCAGCAGGATCTGATCGCAGACGTCGAGGTAGGACACCGAGTGGGTCACCACCAAGACCGTGCGGCCGGCGTCGGCCAGCTGGCGCAGCATCAGCATGACCTGGCGGTCCAGCGCGGGGTCCAGACCCGACGTCGGCTCGTCGAGCAGCAGCAGCGACGGCTGGGTGAGCAGTTCGAGGGCGACCGAAGCGCGCTTGCGCTGGCCGCCGGAGAGCTTGTCGACCCGGGTGTCGGCGTGCTGGGTCATGTCGAGTTCCTCGAGCACCTGCGCGACGATGCGGGCCCGCTCCTGTTTGCTGGTGTCGGGCGGCAGGCGCAGCTCGGCGGCGTAGTTCAGCGCCTGGTTGACCGTGAGCTGGCGGTGCACCACGTCGTCCTGCGGGACCATGCCGATCCTGCTGCGCATCGAGGCGTACTCGGTGTGAATGTTGTGGCCCTCGAAGGTCACGGTGCCCGACGTCGGGCTGGTGTAGCCGACGATCAGCCGCGACAGCGTGGTCTTGCCCGCGCCCGAACCGCCGATGATGGCGGTCAGCGTCCCGGGCCGCGCGGTCAGCGAGATGTGGTCGAGCAGCTGCTTGCCGTGGTCGACGGTGTAGCAGACGGAGTTGACCTCCAGGCCGCCGCTGCGGGTGGCGGCCTCGGTGCGCCGGACCAGGTTGTCGCCGGTGAACACCAGGTCGACGTTGCCGATGGTGACGACGTCGCCCTCGGTCAGCACCGCCGAGCCGACCCGGACGCCGTTGACGAACGTCCCGTTCACGCTGTGCGCGTCGCGGATCTCGGTGCCCAGCGGCGTCTGGATCAGGAAGGCGTGGTGGCGCGAGGCCAGCACGTCCTGGATGACGATGTCGTTGTCGGTGGCGCGGCCGATGGTTTGCGAGCCGGCGGGCTTCTGGATGGCGCCGGAGCGCGACGGCATCAGCGCCTGGAACATCTTTGTGGCCAGGTTCGCGACCTCGGGCGGCTTCGCGGAGGCGGGGGCCATCTGGGTGTGCGGGCTCCCGACGGCGGGCATTTGCGCGATCGGCGGGGCGCGCCGGCACCAGCAGCTCGGCGTCGACAGTGAAAAGCTCTGCCACGGCGGCGAAATCCGGTGAG
>NZ_LZKV01000167.1:0-13861 GCF_001672995.1 Mycobacterium sp. 1482292.6
GCGGAAATACCCGCCCAGCCGATCGGTCGGCTCACTGGCCAGGCGCACCGTTTGCAGCAACTGCGGCGTCAAACTCGGATCGCGGTCCCGTAACCCGAACGGATCAGGACCAAACCGGTCCTCGGCAACCGGACCGCGACCCGAGCGCTCCCGCTCAAGCTCAACCACTCGCGCCCGCTCCACCAGCGCCTGCACTAACGCGTCGCTTGCCCTGTCATCCTCATGGGTGCCACGGGACTCAAGGTGCTCCGCTGACCGCGACCCCCCATCACTGCTGGCCGCGACCAACCACTCCGCATCCTCAGGCCGTTCGGATCGCCCGGCACTACGCGCCGGTTGCACCTGGTTGCGGGTCGCACCGGACTCGGCCTGCAACCTTTCTTGCCTCCGGACAACCCTTGCCGCAACCTCGCGAATGAACTCATCCACCTCGCGAAACAACGTCTGCTCGAGGACACCCCGCTCCGGGGTGCCCTCGCGGGGCAAGGTTTGCTCGCTTAGCCTTGAACGGTAATAACTGCGCGCAATGACGTCCTCAACAGCCTCATTGGACAGCGTGTAGCCGCGCTCGATCAGCAGCCGTTGCAGCCATTCTCGGACCCGGACAACCGTTGCTCTAAAATCGCGAAGGTGCTCACCCACCTCGCGAGACAACCTCTGCTCGAGCAGACCTCGTTCGGGGGTCCTCTCGCCGGGCAAGGCCTGCGGGCCCAGCCCTAACCTGTCATAACTGCGCCCGATCCGATCGTCAACATAGTTCGCCAGCTCGCCGAACTCACCGGCCAGCCCGCTTTGAATGCGAGAAACGAACTCTTGAAAACCAGGGGGCCGGCCATCGGGCCAGTACCGCGGAGGCCTGTCCTGAATAGCATCTAGGTACGCCGGAAGTTCCACATATGGTGGCGGCCCTGCCACGTCGTCGCTGCGGTGATCACCATCGCCCAGTGGCACGGCCGACGTTTGGCGCCGCTCATGCGAGCGACCACCATCACCAACGGACCCAGCCACAGGATCCGGTGACGCCGATCCCGAGCGTTCCAGCCCCGAGCCGAACGGTCTTTCGATCATCGATTCAACTGGCTGTCGCACGACCCCCGACGCCAGCGCCGGTGCGTTCGCCCCGCGTTCGCTGGGTCCTGCGGGATCGCTCAGGGCGGGTTGGCGGTCGCGCTGGCGCCGCGATGAAGACGATGTCGCCGACTGGCCGAACAAAACTTTGGTGGTTTGTTTCCACCACTTAGGCGCCCCGCCGGGCAACCCGCCGTGCAGGCCGCCGCTATAGAGGTAGTCGGCGATGTCAGCAGCCCACTGAGTGGCGCTCTCGTGAGGCCCGGGCGCGCTTCGTTGCTGAGCATCCAAGATCTGCGCGCGTGCGGCCAACACCCGTTCCGGCCTGGTCGGCTGGTTATGCGCCCGCAACCGGTGATTGACCTCCTCAACAAGCGTGCGCTCGTCCTCACTGAGCACCCGCGACTGCTCGGGTGTGGTCACCTCAATCGTGGGCTCACTGACCTCAGGGGTTTCCGCCTCCTGCACGGCGCGGCGCTGCACATGCACACTGAGATGCTCAGGGGCGATCCCGCGACTGCCGAACTGCTCAATCAACCGTGGCACTAGGTGATCGAGTAGCCGTTGAGCCTGAACACCCCCCGACCCCCCATGACCGGCAATCGTCACCACCAACTCCACCGGGCCCGCACCGGCTGTATCAAGGACCCGCCGTTCAACATCCTGGACATCGACACCAGGATCCGGCCACGCTGGCACCGGCCCGCCGCGATCAGCACCAACCTCCACATCCCCATCACCGGCGGGGGGCGCGGGCTTCACCAAATCGTCGCGGCTAACCTCGACAACGTCGTGGGAGTGTTGCTCGGACATCTGGGAGGCGCCGGTATTTGGTGAGGGCGATTGTGAGGCCGCACGCACCGACACCGCCGGCACCGCCTCACCGCCACCCTCAAGGACACCGACCGGGCGTTGATCACGCGGCGGTGCGGCCTGTCCGTTACCCGACGAATCATTGCCAGCGGGCCCCCGGTCGCTGTCAGTGCCGGTCGCTGCGAGGGAATCGGTGCCGGCGGCTGCCGAATCGGCATCCGCGTGCGCAGGCATTTGTTCGGCAAAGTCCGGGCCGCCCTGTAGAGGCGGGTTTGCCGTGCTGGACTCCAACACCTGGGAGTGATGTGCCGAAGAATCGTCGCCCGGCCCGGTGCCGCGGCCATGATCAGCGCGACCACCGCTATCCGGTCGTTCTGCGGTGCTGACGTCTCTTGGGGTGCTGACGTCACTGGCTGTGGTCGGTCCCGAGTCGTGGTGTGGGGCGGCGGTGGGCACCTCGTCGTTCGGTGCGCTGGATGGGCTTGGTTCTTCGGGCTGGTGGGCCGGTGTCTCTTCCCGCAGGTGTCCTGCCGCGGTGGTAGACGGTCCCGGTTCCGCGGGCGGCGCATCGACGGCTTGGGTTTCGGTTTCGGGGATGCGGATCGGTCCGTGGATATCCACCGGGGGTAGCGGGTGACGGGTGTCGCCGTCGTGCACCGTCAGGGTGATGCGAGTGGTGCCATCGAAGACCGCGTAACTGCCGGCGAACTTGGCGTTCGCGGCGACCCGGCCGCCGTGGTTATACGTCGGACCAAAGCGCCTGCGCCCGGTGAAGCCACCGCCAACCCGCGCCGCGGCTTGGAACCCGGGCAAATGCGCCTGGGGACCGAACAGCGCCCGTCCACCGCCCTGACGGGTCTTGAACAGCTGGCGCAGCCGGCTCTGATTGACGTCGTTGACCACGTAGGTGTTGCCACCTTTGCGCTCGATCTTGCGATATTCGAGGTTTTGGACATCGGCGCGGCCGGTGATGCGCAACGTTCCGTGGCGGAAAAGTTCAACCCCGTCGTCGTCGACGACGCGGGTCATCGCCGGAATCTTATTGGCGAGGCGGTTGTCGCTGAGGTAACTGTCCAGCTCGCCGCTAAGGTCCCGCATTCTGGCCTGCGTCGACGCGGCGAGGTGGGCACGGATGTCGGCACGAAACCTTGCGCCGTCGACGACCTTGGCGATGCTATGGGAGCTGAGTCCGCGCGTAGGCAAACCGGCGTCGGTGGGGTTCGGTTGCGCTTCGTGGCGTTCGCCGCCGCCGGGCGCCGAGGCGTCGGGGCCACTGCGGGCGCCTGGCCCGGCGTGCGGGGGCTGGTCGTTGCGGATGACTCCGACGCGGGGCTCGTACCGCAGGTGCGCTGTCGCTTCCGGTGGTGACTCACGGGTGACGAAGTCAATTTGTGCGGTGCCGACGCTACTGGTGCTGCCCTCCGGCGGACGCATCTCCGCGTCGATGGTGGCCGTGCCGACACGGGTGACCGGATCCACCTTCTGGCGAAAGAGGACACCGCTGGCCGAGTTCTCAGTCTGGGTATCAACCGTCTCGTGGCCGAAGGCACCCAGGAGGCGGGCAACCAGCGAGAGGCTGACGGGGCCGCTGGAGGGCAAGACGTCACCCTGCCCCTGGACATAACCCTCCCAGTTACCGGTTTCCTGTCTCGAGACACTGCTCGACATGGACTGCTGGCCGCCGCTATAGAACTCGGTGGTGTCGTTGGACTCCGCGCGATGCAGGGTATCGACGTGGGCGCGGAGCACGACTGTGCCGCCGGGCACCGACTTAAGGTCGATGGTCGCGCTGCCGCCGCGACTGTAGTGGCCCAAAGCGTTCTGGATGGGCATCGTTGCGACGTGCGCTGCCAATTCAGCGCGCACCATCGGCCAATGGTCGCCGAACGCCGCAGTGCCGCTGTCGCTGAGCAAGTCCAGGATGTGGGTCGCGACGATGTCCTCGCCGGGAGCTCCCCCGGTGCCCGCCTCGGGCGCAGCACGCGCGGGGGTGTCGGCCGCGGCACGGTGCGGACGTACCTTATCGACGATCTGGTCAACGGCGAGCTGCGGCTTTCCGGACAGGCGCTCGCCCGGGGTCGGGACGCCCTTCGCGTACGAGAAGACGCCGCTAAGCCAGACCGGTTGCGGCGCTTGCGGAATGCCCTCGATGGGCTTGCCGTCCACGGACTGTTCGTAGCTGATGTCGAAGCGGATCGGCTGCCGGAACAAGTGATGCTGGTCGACCGTCCTCATCCTCATCGGGACCCGGTCCTCGGTTTCGCCGGATACGTTCGAGACGTCCGAGTTCTGGAAGTCCACCTTGGCGATGAGGTCACTGCTGACGCTGGCGGCTGGGCGTATCGAGGCTGTATGGGTTAGCTGGGTGCTTAGCGAGGTGTGCGGAAGGGGAATCTGTATCCGGCCGCCTAACACTCTTCGCAGCACGTCGCCGCGGATTTGACCGGTCGATGACTGCGACTCGACCGACAGGTCGGTCTCAAAGGCCTTCGACGGGCCGATGTAGTCGTAATGGGGGTCGCGGGTCGGTCGCATTTTGACGGTGAGCTTGCCGCCGGCCACCGGGATGTCATGGCTCCACACCCGGCCCGACTCGTGGGTGAGCTTGGCGATCAGCACATCCGGGCCGAACTCGTCCGACACGCCAGCCATCGCGTCATCCAGGCGGCTGCCCAGGGCCGGGCCCAGATCGTTGCGGATCGCCTCCACTAGGCCGCTTTTCGGGTCGACGCCGATCAGCATGTCGGAGGGATGCCAGCCGGCCCGCAGCGCGTGTTCGGGCGGTCGCGGCGTCTCCCCGTGTGGCTGCCGAGACGGCGGCGTCCACTCCATCGTGCGCTGCGGCACCGGGTCGGGCTCGCGCGCGGGCACCGTACCGTCAGCGATGTCGGTAAGTCCCGGGGACTTACCGTCGGCCGGCTCGTAGTCGACCGGATCGCTATCGAGTGTCTCCTCGCGATGCGGCCGCAGCGGCGTCGTGCTGTCGATCGTCCCCAAGGTCCCTCGGCGAGACGACAGCGCCGTCTCGAACGAGCGCCGAACGGGAACGCCACCGGAGAACGGGCTCTCCCCGAGCGCAACGGCGTCGAGGTCCCTGTTGTCCGGGTCGACAATGTAGGTGATCTCCCGCGGGTGGAGCTGGGGGCGTGTCGGCGGTGCAGCCTCAGGAGTCGGCCCAGTGTGGATGTCCTCCGCGAGCTGGTCGGCGTCGAATGCCTCCTCGCGATGCGGCCGCAGCGGCGTCGTGCTGTCGATCGTCCCTAAGGTCCCTCGGCGAGACGACAGCGTCGTCTCGAACGAGCGTCGATCGGGAACGCCACCGGAGGGCGGGCTCTCCGCGAGCGCAACGGCGTCGGGGTCCCTGTTGTCCGGGTCGACAATGTAGCTGATCTCCCGCGGGTGCAGCCGGCGGCGCGTCGACGGTGCAGCCTCAGGGTCGGCATCGAATGTCTCCTCGCGATGCGGCCGCAGCGGGGTCGTGCTGTCGATCGTCCCTAAGGTCCCTCGGCGAGACGCCAGCGCCGTCTCAAACGAGCGCCGATCGGGAAAGCCACCGGAGGACGGGCTCTCCCCGAGCTGGCCGGCTGGGTCACGCTCAGCGGGCTTGTCGATGAACCCGGTGGGCATGTCCTTGGTGAACGTGGGCGGCAGAGCGTCATCGTGCATCCGCCAGCCCTGCAACTCGGTGAGGGGAATCGCGATCTCGACCGGGAACAGGCCAGACTCGTGCACCGTGGACACCGAGCCGGTCATAGTGCCGTCGAGCCGCACCCAGCCCTCGAAAACGGCCATGTCTTGGTCGAACTTGGTCCCCACGGCCACGCGCTCCTGGTTGCGCACGCGTTCGGCGTCGCGGACGAACCGGGACACACCGGCAATAGGTTCGGCCAAGACCATTCCGTCGTTGAAGTCACCGCCACGGCCACCGAGTGCCCCCTGGACGGACGTCTGCGTGTTCCTGTCCAGCGTGGACGTCGAGCCCCTGGTCAGCTCGGCACTCGGGCTGGACAGCGTGTTGATCACCCGCTTGAAGGTGAGCCTCTCGATGTCGGCGGTCAGGGCGACTTTGGTCTTGGACAGCCGCCCAGAAGACAGGATCCGTGTCAGCGGGCTGTGCTGGGTCATCGCGGGCAGAGCGCCGCGCACACGATGGAGGTGATACCAGGACCAGACATCCGGGGCGTGTTCGTTCCAGTCGCTGCCGAAGGCCCGCCGGCCCATCGAGTCGAGCATGCCGCGTAAGCCGCTGATGTCGAGGTTGGTGACCCGGTCCATGCTGCCTAGGCCCTTCAACGGCACGGCGTTTTCCCGGTTCTCGCCGCGCGGGATCACCGGTGTCGCCGGCTGATACGCGGGCTCGGGCTCGCCGCCCTTGCCCTGCACGACGCGGTGACCAGTGCCCAGTCGCCACCAGGGGGACTCTGCAACTGATCTACGCTCGGGCGGCGGCCCGTCGCCCCAAATCCGGTCCGGCGGCGCCCATACCTTCTGGTCCCGGTAGTCATCGTGCGGATCGGTCTCGTACTTCTCCATCAGCACGTCGAATTCGGCGCGGGTCTCGTGCACCGCCACCTTTTCCACCACCGCCCCGCCAAGCGGATCAGACCGCTTGCCGCGCCGAGGCGCTAAGCCCGGCCGGGGCGCCGGCGCCGTGAAGAGCACCCTCGCCCTGTCGAAGAAGACACGGGTCTCGTGCACCGCGCCCGTGAACAGGGCCGCGGTGGACCGCTCATCACGCCCAGCCGATGACACCGGGACCGAACCCGGCGCGTGCATCCGAAACCGGAGCCGAGCCTGCCCGTGCCAGCCCTGCCCGGGCGCCGGATGCTTCAACGTGTTGCGGACCCGGAACTGGCTGCTATCCGTCTCGTTGCGGGTCTGGCCGCGGGTATGCGTGGCGTCCAGGCCACCTTCCGGACTCGGGTGTGTCCCGTCCTGCCCGCGGAACCTGCCGGGTATCGGCAGCTGCCACGATCGAGCCACCACGTCTTGGTGCACCCGAACAAAGTCGGTCTCGGTCCCGTAGTGGAACTCGGTCTTCTTGGTCGACCCGGTCGCGCGCATAATTCGCTGCGGGCCGGAGCCGGTGCCACCGGCGTTGCCCACCACGGGATTTCGGGTATCGCGCGGGTTCGACGAGGCGCCCAGCGGCTCCACGAACGCATGGACTTCCAACCGTGCCCCCGGGACGCCTTGAAACTCAAGGATCAGCGGCTGCTTATTGGTCATGCCGTGCAGGTTGGCCTGCAAGAGCTCGACGGTGAGCCAGTCCTGGGTCTCTAGCATCGCCTGGTCGGCCAGCTTGCCGTACGCCTTGGTGAAAGCATCCCGCATCGGCTCGCTCTCGACAAAGCCTTTCACGGTCTGCACCTCGGGACCTCGAGCCGGGCGCCGCGGTTGGTGGTTCTCTCCGGTGATCGGATGCTCTGGCGGCGGATGCGGCGCGTCCTCGACCGGTCCGCTTGTACTCCGGCTGGTCAACTTGCGGTAGGCCATGGCGAGGGCAGCCCGCATGCGCTCGATCCGCCCGTTGCCGCCCCGCCGGCCCGGGTGAGCGGCGGCAGGAGGCGGCGGGTCATCCGGCCGCAACCACAGGTTGTTGACGATGTCGGACCCGCTCAGCGCGTGGGTAAATTGCACTCTCGGCGGACCGCCGGACCCGTCCGGATCGTTCGCGCTGTGGTCGTCGACGTCGCGGGTGGGCACGACCACCTCGACGTGGTAGTCGAGCCGACTTGGACTCGGGGTGTTGGAAAAGCCGCTTGCCTTATAGCTGATAACCGCCTGGATGTTCCCATGAAAGCGGGTGCCCGGCTCGTTGGTCTGGCCACCGCTGATCTGGCGGTCGACACGCTGCTCGGTCAACGCCACATCGTGCACCCGGGGGCGGATCAGGTTCGCGGTGTCGCTCGCTTTCGGATGGCTTACGTTGCCTTGCAGGGCCCAGTAAGACGTGACGCGGCGCTCTTCGAAGGAGCCGACAGCATTGCTGGAGTCAGACGTGTGCTCGAACTCGTAGCTGTCGATCTGCTCTTTGAACTTCAGTGCTGAGCGCTCGTCGGCGCCGTCCAGCTGCAACTCGATGGTCAGGGTCTCCTTCGCCCCGATCTTGATGACGTGCCTGGGCTGGCGACCGCCGCGCAACATGCCAGGGATCTTGGGTTTAAGCGCATCGTCGCCGAACATCGCCGTGATCCCGGCCCGGTTCGCCTCCCACACCTCGTCACCGCCGAGGTCGCGCACCACTCGCTCGATCTGCCTAAGCCCCTGATCGCCAGAACCGGAGCGGAATTCTTCGACCACATCAAGGCCGCCAAGCACCAGGTGGTCCCCGATCCGCGCAGGCAGCTGGGGGACGGGATTGGGCAGCTCGAGGCGCGTCGGGTCGGACTGGGGTGGATCGGTATTGGGCCGGTTCGCCGCGTCCGTCTGGTGCGCGCTCGGCGCTTCCTGTGGCTTGACGCCGTCCCGCAGCGTGGCGGGAGGGGCATCGGTGGTGGACTCCGCCGGCGCTGCCGTGAGGTGGTCTTGATACGCCGGTGGGAGAGAACCGGGGTCTTCGATGCCCAATTGCGCCGGACGCTCGCCCGCGTCCAGCCCTTCACCGGTCGAGCGAGCGCCATGTTCGCCTGTCGAACCTGGCGGCGCAACCACGCGATCGTTTAGAACGTGAAGTGCGTGAATTGGCGGAACTGTATGTTCGGCTGAGCCGGCGGGCGATTCCTGAGCCGGAGTACCGCGAGCTCGAACAGGCATTAGCTCGGCTGACTGTCTATCTGTTTGGCTCTCGGGCTCGGCGAGCGTCGACATGTCGTTCGTCGGATCAACGAGGTCACCCTCGCCAGCACCCGATTCCGCCTCGGGCAAGCCATGCATAACACTTCGAGTTGGACGCGTTACGTGGCCGCTGGACGAGGGCGGAGCAGAGTCGATGTCGCTTTCGTCACCCGCCCGAACATTCAAGTTATTGGGGTTCGCGAACCAGAAAGACGAACTCGTGGATGGTGTCGCTCGACCGCTGGGTGGCTCCATGCGTCCTAGGGGCGCAGGGGGCGCAGGATTCGGCAAATCGGGGTTGAAATGCTCGTTCGCCTGAAAAGGCCCATATAGGGGGACGGTGCGCTCGAAAGTTCCATCGGGATTCTCGCGTAGGGACCCTGGTGACAGAACCTCCCGAGCGCCGAGAACATTCTCCCTCCTGATCCCGCCTGGAAATGCGATTTCCTGTTGGTAAGCGTGGCGGGCAAGGCCTCCTGTCGCGTTGACGTCGACGCCGCCGGGCGCATCGATAACGTAAAGAAACGGGTGTCCACGCGACTCGGCGGGATCAAGGAAATCCAGAGGGATCTGAGGGTGTCGCGTGGTGGAAACGAGCGTCGTCGGCGTAACCCAGCCGGCCTCTGGTAGCCAGTGTGGTGCCTGCGATGCGAATCCTTGCTCGAAGATGATCCCGGGCGGCCGGGTGTCATAGCGGTAGAGAGGACCGTTGTCGGTACGGAAGAAAGTGGTGCCCGACGGGGAAGAGTAGGCGTCCGCGACATCAGTCGGGTCGACGGTAGGGTCCAGTTGCGCGCTGGGACGCGGCGCAGGAAGTGGTTTATCGGCCATCAGCGTGCGTAGAGCGTCCCAGCTGGCCGCAACCCCTGGATGCAGGCTGAGGTCGGCTACCTCATCCTCGCGCACCCAGCGCAGTTCGGAGCTCTCATCGTTCGGTGTCGTCTCCAGCCGATATGGCGCGTCGGCGATCACGGTCGTGTAGGTCCAGTCAATGCCGCTGGCCCTGGCGGTAACGACGGGCAGTCGCGTAGTCACCAGATGCCTGTTGAGTCCGGTTTCTTCGTGCGCCTCCCGGATGGCAGCCTGCGCGACGGTTTCGTAACGGGCCCGGGCTCCTCCGGGAAGACCCCACGTGCCACCATGGTCAGTCCATGAAGCGCGGCGCTGGAGCAGCACGACCGGTGAACCATCAAGGCCTCGGGCGCGCAGCAGCAGCCCGGCCGCGCCATACCGTCCCCAATACGGGGTGCCATCTTCGGATACAACCCATCCGTCACCGTCGTCCATACGCGCGCGGTAGTCCGCTATCAACGCATCGGGATCCAAACCCAAGCGCACGAGTTCGTTGCGCGCGCTCGCTAGCGCCCGCTCGGTCGAGGATGTGTCCCGGCCCTCATCGAGGGCAGTCAACGCATCGCGATGCGCATTGAACGCCTCCCGAAAGCGCTCCCACGCACGAAGCCGGTTTCTGTCTGTGCCCTCGCGCTCACTTTGGGTCGACGACGGTGGCCCATCGCCGAACGCTCGCTGACTCAGCTGTTGCGCCCACTCGTCACGCTGGTCGTTCCGCAACTGCGGCAACTCGGCTTGATGGTGATGGGCTGACGCTGTTGAAGCGAGGGACACATCGCGCGACAGATCAAACACCTCATCGGGCGCAAACCACGACCTCGGATTCTGACCGTAGTCCGATTCCGACGATGCCACGGAAAGGCGCCTCGGCCTGACCCGTCGCAACCGGCTACCGCCAGCACGCGACCGTGACTGCCCATGTCCGGTGGTTAACGTGCGGTGCGGGGTGGAATCCGCCCCGGCTACGGATTCGTTGGCCGTTTCGGGCATAGCAAATATAGACCGATCGCCGTGGAATGGTGCGCCCATAAACCATGCCTGCACCGGATTGGCTGGTCGGTCCAGTCTTGGCGGCCAAGGCTGCGTTGTTCCGCGCTGTCCGTCGAGGGCGTAGACATCGTGGCCGTCGTAATAAGCGTTGAAGGAATGCACTTGGCCGTTGCGATATCTGATGGCGACGACGGTATGTGCGCCCGAGCCTGCGGTTTTCAGGCGCTCAGCGATGCCTTGCCGTGTGTGGGGAACAAGAGGTAGGCCGGTGGCCGCACCGATGTCATCCGGGGTCAGGCGTTCGATGCCTGCCCGGCCCGAAGCGCCCGACAATCGTTCAAACACCGCCAGTGTCGCGGGCCCACAGTTGAGTAGCCTCGCCGGCGGGCGAGGGGCACTCGGATCGCCGTCATGGTTGATGTCGCCGATCCAGCTACGGACCTCATCAATCGTGTTGTCGGAGTGCGGAATAGCCGCCAACAACGGCTTGCTGGCAGGCGCTTCAGGTAAGTGTTCACCGGCGCCACGCCCCACATGGCCTACATGAGGATCCAGCTGCGGCCTTGCCGATTGCGACGCGTAATAGTTGCCGGTTTCACTACCGGCTCTCGTGTGGCGCAAATT
Organism: Mycobacterium sp. 1482292.6; assembly: GCF_001672995.1. Taxonomy (NCBI): domain Bacteria; kingdom Bacillati; phylum Actinomycetota; class Actinomycetes; order Mycobacteriales; family Mycobacteriaceae; genus Mycobacterium; species Mycobacterium sp. 1482292.6. The sequence continues at coordinate 11,125 of NZ_LZKV01000167.1, forward strand.
TGCCGGCGGTCGCGGACCCCTCACTCTTGCCGGCCAGCCGCTGCCGTGTGACAGGGGCGCCCATCTAGTTTGATCGTCCGTCGTTAGTTGACCCAGCAGGCTTCGGTCCGGCCCGCTAAACATGTTGGGCGACCACCTATTTCGACTCAAAGTTGGCTGCCTATTGTCGTCATAGGCAGCCCCCGACGAGTCGTCGGAGTTGTCACGCCGGGACCGCGAGGCCTCAGCGAAATGTGGGGTCCCTCGACTTTGACCCGAGGGGCGATCATTCGCGGCCGATGGCTCGTGCTGATGCGCTGAGGGTTCTGCTTGCTCGGCGTGGCGCAACGGCCGTGGCTCGGGCAGCCCCCGCAACGTTTCGCCCGGCCGCGGACCCGCTGAGATCTTATGGTCGTCGTAGGTCGAAGGTGCCGACCTTGCCGCTGAGGACGCCCCCTGTGATGTCTCGGCGGGCGCGACCGTAGCGTCAACTCGCCGCGGTGCGTAGGGCTCAGGCTTAGCAGGCCGCGGCCCACTGCTCCAATTCTCCGGTATGCCGAATCGCGTCGGGTCCACCGATTTTGGGGTCGTACCGAGCATCACGCGAATGAACCGTTGTAAATTCCCCAGGTTGCGCCGCGGCGCTTTCAGCCGGTCAAGATGGTCGCGTACCGTTTCGTATATCGTCCGTTCAGCCACACTGTCAAAGCCCATCTGAAACTGCTTACGCTGCTCAGCCGGTAGCTGCTCATAGGCGATCGCTATCCAGTCGTCAACGTCAGCGGGCAGATCGCGGAACTTGTCGCTCAGCAAGGCCCTAACGCCCGAGGCCAGACCGGCAAACCTCGTGGGATCGGGCGGTAGTCCAGCGGGCGTGTGTGGTTCAGCAGTGTCCGGGCTCGGCGCCGTAATTGGAGCCCTCGCCGTCCCAGGTTGGCGACGCAGCCGCTGGTCCAACTCGTATAAAACCCTGGGACTCCAACCCGTCTTGAGGAAATTGCGACGCAGCCCTTCTGGTAGCCCGCTGTAGACGATTTCGTAGGCGCGGGCGATTCGTTCCTCACCTCTCTCGCCAGGTGAGGCGTCGCCCGACGACTGCCCCACCCTGCGCCGGACCTCATCCAGCATCGCCTGGGCTGCAGGAGGCAGCGGCGCGGGTCTGCCGCGTAACACAAGCTCGGGGTCCGAGGAAACGGGCAAGGCATGCCCGTGCACATCGGAATACGCCGGGAGGGGTTCAAGCAAGTTGAATTCGTTGACGTCGTACTCGTCATCGTCGGCGCGACGATGCGTTTGGTCAGCGCCCTGGTGCGGACCGTCCCTATGCAACCCCGCCGCCGCGGCGCTCTCATTGCGACCTGGGGCCGGCGTGGGTAGTTCGTCATTTGTCCGACGTGACTCCGCGGCTGGCTCGGCGGCGGACGTGTGGTCATCGCTGTGCTCGGTGATCGGCCCGGGGTCGCGCTGCTTGCCCTTAGCTTTCTCCGACATCTTTCTGGGCGGCGAGGGTGTCGACGCGCCATCACCGTCTTGCGCCGTGCGCGAGACCCATGGCGTTTCGACACGGGCCGTTAGGGTTGGGCGCGCAGTAAGTCCCGTTTGGTCAACTAGCTGTTCTGTATCCGTAATATGTTGTGTGTCAGTGGGTTGCGGTGCTACCGATCGCTCGTGGCCTACCCCGGTCGATTCCCGGGTGGGTCGACTCAAGAAGTGAGCAGAAACCCCGGCTGTGTCGTGCGGGGCGTCAGCATCGCGCCGTCCAGAATCTCGCGCTTGGGGATCAAGCACCGCGGGCTGATCAGAATCCGAAGGCGATTGAGTCCTTACACCCCCGCTTTCGGCGGGCACCTGATGGTGCTGGCCGTGATCATCAGCGTCGATGAGCCGTTGTGGTGCAGTTGCTTCCGCTGCTGCGTGTCGGTCTTCATCCCCGCTGCGGGAGGCTGGGTTTGGCTCGGTGTGGTGAGGTTGCGGTACCGATGACGAGGAGGATGGTGGTGTCGCGCTGTGGGTTGTCTGGCCGGCTGGCAGGTGCGGGCTGGTTGGGTCGGTGTTGGGGGCGTCGGGGGGGCGGGCGCCGCCGCGCAGGCCGACATAGGGGCTGCCGTAAAGGACTTGGTTATGCAGCATCTGCGCGGCCTGTGCCATGGTTGTGACGGCAAACTCTGCGCGCTGGTTGTCGGTGAGCGCCCCGTAGGCGCGTTTGACGACCTCGCCGGCCTCGTCGATCTCGTCGCTGGACAACGTACTGAAATCAGTGCCTTCGGCTGCGGTGAGCGTTTTGATGGTGCTGTCCAACACCCAGTCCGCGCGGGACTTGTCGTCGTGTGCCAACGTGTTCCACGCATCGAACACCGACACCGGCGATTCAGACACCACGATCGGCCCCGACTGTTGATCGCCATGCGAGGTGGTCGCGGCAGCGGGCGAGGGATCTGGTGTGCTGTGTGCTAGGTGGTCGGCCGCGGCCGGTGTGGTCGAGCCCGGCGGCGATGCGGCGCGCGGGCCTGAGCCAGTTTGGTCGTGATTCTGTTGGGGTAGTTGGGGTTTGGCCACGTCGCTGTGCCCCGATGCGCGGCTCGGCGTGGAGGGCTTGTCGGCCGAATCCGCTTGCGAAAACAGGCTTTCCGGCGCGGGTCGGGGGTTAGTCGAGCCGGGTTGCTGTGATCGGTCAGCGGGGGGCGGCGCTGACGCGCTTGTCGCGTGCGCGCCCTCCGGTGGCGGCGTGGAGGTTTCGGTGGTGGGGGTGGCCACCCGT
>NZ_LZKV01000168.1:0-664 GCF_001672995.1 Mycobacterium sp. 1482292.6
CTGCTGCTGATGTTCCTGGCGTTCGGCTCGGTGGTGCTGCCGATCAAGGCGGTGCTGATGAGCGCGCTCACGCTGGGGTCGACGATGGGCATCCTGACGTGGATTTTCGTCGACGGTCACCTGTCCGGGGTGCTGAATTTCACGCCGACGCCGCTGATGGTGGTGGTGATCGCGTTGGTCGTCGCCGTCGGCTTCGGGCTGGCCACCGACTACGAGGTGTTCCTCGTCTCGCGGATGGTCGAGGCGCGCGAACGCGGTATGTCCACCGCCGAGGCCATCCGGATCGGCACCGCGACCACCGGGCGCCTGATCACGGCCGCCGCCCTGGTGCTGGCCGTGGTCGCCAGCTCGTTCGTGTTCTCGGACCTGGTGTTGATGAAATATTTGGCTTTCGGCCTGATGGCGGCGCTGCTGCTCGACGCCACCATCGTGCGGATGTTCCTGGTGCCGTCGGTGATGAAGCTGCTCGGCGACGACTGCTGGTGGGCGCCGCGCTGGGCCCGGCGCCTGCAGAACAAGATCGGGCTGGGTGAGATCGACCTGCCCGACGAGCGCAAGCGGCCCACGCTCAACGGCCGGCCCGCGCGCCCGCCCGTGGCGGCCAGCCTGGTCGCCGCGGCACCGCGGCCGCCGCACGACCCCACCCACCCGGGGGCGCCGGAGC
>NZ_LZKV01000169.1:0-522 GCF_001672995.1 Mycobacterium sp. 1482292.6
AGGCCGCCGAGTTTGTCCACCGCGCGGCGGCGCAACAGGACCGTCTCCACCAGGATCGCGGCGCGGTCGCCGAATCGGGCGCGGGCGGCGGCGCTGGAGGCCATCGTCGACCTGCACACCTTCACCCCGGGCGACCTGGAGCGGATGGCCGCCAACGCCGGGGCCGCCCAGGTGCGGACCGTCAGCGAGGAGTTCACCGCCGCGATGTTCGGCTGGCCGGTGCGCACCTTCGAGGCGTCGGTGCCGCCCGGGCGGCTGGGCTGGGGCTGGGCGAAGTTCGCCTTCAACGGCTGGAAGACGCTGAGCTGGGTGGACGCCAACGTGTGGCGCCGTGTGGTGCCGAAGGGCTGGTACTACAACGTGATGGTGACCGGGGTCAAACCCTCCTGAGTGGTGGGCTGCGGTTCAGCGCGCAAGACGTCGGCTACCTGCGGTCGGCCGCGGGTGCCGCGGCGCTGGCGGAGGTCGCCCGGCTCGTGCTGACCGACGCCACCCGGGTCGCCGACGTCGCCGCCGCCCGCG
>NZ_LZKV01000170.1:0-6800 GCF_001672995.1 Mycobacterium sp. 1482292.6
TCGAATGCTAGAACGGGCCACCGACAAAAAGCGCTCCCCTGAAACCACTGAAACAAAAGAGGCACAAGTGATTTGGGTTTGCCGGATCAACGCGTCAAAGCGTGGACCATCGCGCCTATTGCGTCGCCGAGAACAATGAGTCCAAGCGGCAACCGCGCTGCGGCGCGGTGCGCGATTGGATAGAGGTGGGTGAGTGCCATGGCCTCGTTGCTCACGGCCTGCAGCGGGTTCCTGCTCGCCGTCTTGTGGATGGATTTGATCTTCGACGTCCAGGTACTTCGGTATCGCAAGGCCACGACCGAACTGCCCGAGGCCGTGCTCGCTTCCATCGCGGCGTATTACCACCGCGCGACCACCGCGTCTCGGCCGATGAGCCGATTGATCGCACTCGTCATGCTGACCCTGGTGGGAACGCTGGTGCTGCAGGCCGCGCGGGGCCACGATCCCGGTTGGCTGCTGGTGACGTCGGCCGCGCTTGCCGGCATTCCGACCATGTTGGCGTTGACGCACACGGTTCCCGATGCGGTGCAGCTCGGGCACCGCGAGGACAGTCCGCCCGAGCAAACGCGCCTGGCGCGCTCGGTGTGCCGCGACCATCTGCTCTGCGCCGCCTGCATGCTCGCGTTTCTCGTCCTGTGGGTGGCGAACAGCACCGCGATCTGACCGCGGTGACGGGTCGTAGTCGCAAGGCGCAGGTCAGGACCCGCTGGCCACGTCAGTGAGCTACGTACTAAACTAGAACACGTTCCAATTCGGCGAGCTCCCAGGAGTTGTAATGCACACCCCTATCTGCGACGAACTCGGCATCGAGTTCCCGATTTTCGCCTTCACCCACTGCCGCGACGTCGTGGTGGCGGTCAGTAAGGCCGGGGGGTTCGGCGTGCTCGGTGCGGTCGGATTCACCCCCGAGCAGCTGGAGATCGAACTCAATTGGATTGACGAGAACATCGGCGACCACCCCTACGGCGTCGACATCGTCATCCCGAACAAGTACGAGGGCATGGACTCCCATCTGTCCGCGGAGGAGCTTGCCGAGACGCTGCGCAAGATGGTGCCGCAGGAGCACCTCGACTTCGGCAAGAAGATCCTCGCCGACCACGGCGTGCCGGTCGAGGACAGCGACGGCGACAGCCTGCAGCTCCTCGGCTGGACCGAGGCGACGGCCACGCCCCAGGTCGAGGTGGCGCTCAAGCACCCCAAGGTGAAGATGATCGCCAACGCGCTGGGCACCCCGCCGGCCGACATGATCAAGCACATCCACGAGGCCGGGCTCAAGGTCGCGGCGCTGTGCGGCTCCCCCTCGCAGGCTCGCAAGCACGCCGACGCCGGCGTCGACATCATCATCGCCCAGGGCGGTGAGGCTGGTGGGCACTGCGGCGAGGTGGGCTCGATCGTGCTGTGGCCGCAGGTCGTCAAGGAGGTCGCCCCGGTCCCGGTGCTGGCCGCCGGTGGCATCGGCAGCGGTGAGCAGATCGCGGCCGCACTGGCGCTCGGCGCGCAGGGCGCGTGGACCGGATCGCAGTGGCTGATGGTCGAGGAGTCCTCGAACACCCCGGTTCAGCAGCAGGCGTACGTCAAGGCCGGCAGCCGCGACACCGTCCGCAGCCGGTCGTTCACCGGCAAGCCGGCCCGCATGCTGCGCAACGACTGGACCGAGGCGTGGGAGGCACCGGAAAACCCGAAGCCGCTCGGAATGCCGTTGCAGTACATGGTCTCCGGCATGGCCGTGCGGGCCACCAACAGGTACCCGAACGAATCCGTCGACGTGGCATTCAACCCCGTCGGCCAGGTGGTCGGGCAGTTCACCAAGGTGGAGAAGACCTCAACGGTCATCGAGCGCTGGGTGCAGGAGTACCTGGAAGCCACCAACCGGCTGGACGAACTGAACGAGGCCGCCTCCGTCTGACGCGGAGGCTGGCCTGGCCGGTGCGCCTAGACCTCGTCGGCTTCGTCGGCTTCGTCGCGTCCGGTGAACACTTCCTTCGTCCGGTCCACCGCGTACGTGCCGATGTCGATCGAATTCGCGACGATGCCGCTGGCGCCGCCGGCGACGTCGCCGCGGATGATGTCGCTGGCGTGTTCGACGATGTCGGAGGCTTTTTCGACGGCGTTGGTCGCGATGTCCCTGACGGCGTCGACTGCATCCCTGGCGTTGAAGGCCATCTCGAGTCTCCCTTGTGTTGCAGGACGGTTGCTACGACTCTAGACGGGCTCGGGTGGCATTTCGCTACGGGCGGTGACGCCTATCGGGGCCTAGTAGTGCACCAGGCTGCGCCAGTAGTCATCGGGAATTTCGGCCCCCGAGCGCAAAATTCGGGCCAGTCCGACGGGCATCGCGATGCCCAGCAGTCCCAGCCAGAGCCCGGCCAGCGCGATGACACCCCACAGCACGGCGGTGACGGTGGGCCAGGGCGAGAGCACCGCCAGCGCCGGGGCGAAGAAGAATCCGGTCCCGATGTACCAGGCCGAGCCGGCCCGGTCGGAGGCCAGCACGAAGCGTAGCCAGCGTGGGATCGAAGGCTGAGCCGGACGATCGCGCATGGTCGTTACTCGGACGGTGGGAAGAACCCTGCCCCGGTGAACCAGCCCTCTTGCCACCCTTGGGCTCCCAGGCACAGCATCGGAAGTCCGCGGTCCGACTGTGCGGCGCTCTGCGGGCCTGGGCACTTGGCGCCCGCCTGCTGGACTCCGTACAGCGGATAAGAGGCCACCCAATAGCCGGTGGTCGCCGCGGGGAACTGATTGGGGGGCGGGAAGTGGCAAGCCTCGGCCTGGCCGCTGGGCCCCCGTCCGAAGATGAAACGCTCGTAGTTGTCGCACGGCGCGCCCAGCGAGGCCTGATAGTTCATGCCCGGCACGTCGCCGTCGTAACCGGCGGCCGCGCACGGGGCCAGGCCGATCGTGATGCCCGCTATCGAAGCGGCGCTGAGCAGTTCCCGAATCATGTCCTACCCCGCCTGTCGTCGCCGGTGACCTGCACCAAAGCATATCCGGCGGACCGTCGGCCACAAGACCGTTCCGGCTTGTGGGTCCGATCGTCGGCGTGCACCCGCGACACGGGGCGAAACGGCCGGTCAGGAACACGTTCCAATTCGCCGCCGACGATCTTTCCTCAATGCTTCCCAACCAAGGTGCGGCAGTGGTTTCCTTGCACAAGGACGACTAGACCACTTCGTCATCGAGGAGCGGGCCATGCCAACCGTCGAGCCAACTGCCAAGCCGGTCCCCAATCTGCCTCCCGGCTTCGACTTCACCGACCCGGACATCCACGCCGAGCGGCTCCCGGTGGAAGAGCTGGCCGAGCTGCGCCGGACCGCGCCGATCTGGTGGAACGAACAACCGGACGGGGTGGGCGGATTCGATGACGGCGGCTTCTGGGTGGTGTCCAAGCACAAGGACGTCAAAGAGATTTCGCGGCGCAGCGACGTGTTCTCCAGCCTGGTGAACACCGCCCTGCCCCGATACAAAGAGGGCACGGTGCGCGAACAGCGCGATACCGGCAAGTTCGTGTTGCTCAACATGGATGCCCCGCAGCACACCCACCTGCGCAAGATCATCTCCCGCGGCTTCACACCGCGCGCCGTCGAGCTGCTGCGTGACGACCTGAACCAGCGTGCCCGTCAGATCGTCGAGAAGGCGGCCGCCGCGGGTTCCGGCGACTTCGTCGAGCAGGTGTCCTGCGAGCTTCCGCTGCAGGCCATCGCCGGACTGCTGGGAGTGCCGCAGGAAGACCGCATGAAGCTGTTCCACTGGTCGAATGAGATGGTGGGCGACCAGGATCCGGAATTCGCCCGCAATGACGCGATGGGTGCGTCGGTCGAGCTGATCACCTACGCCATGCAGATGGCCGCCGACCGGGCGCAGAATCCCGGGGAGGACATCGTCACCAAGTTGATCGAGGCCGACGTCGACGGGCACAAGCTCTCCGACGACGAGTTCGGTTTCTTCGTCATCCTGCTGGCGGTGGCCGGCAACGAGACCACCCGCAACTCCATCACACAGGGCATGATGGCCTTCACCGACTTCCCCGACCAGTGGGAGCTGTACAAGCGGGAGCGTCCCGCCACCACGGCCGACGAGATCGTTCGGTGGGCCACCCCGGTCACCTCGTTCCAGCGGACCGCCCTGCAGGACTACGAGCTGTCCGGCATGCAGATCAAGAAGGGCCAGCGCGTCGTAATGGTCTACCGCTCAGCCAATTTCGACGAGGATGTATTCGAGGACCCGTTCACCTTCAACATCCTGCGCGACCCTAACCCGCACGTCGGGTTCGGTGGCACCGGCGCGCACTACTGCATCGGGGCCAACCTGGCGCGGATGACCATCGACCTGATGTTCAACGCGATCGCCGATGCCATGCCCGACCTGGAATCGGTCGGCAAGCCCGAACGGCTGCGGTCGGGGTGGCTCAATGGGATCAAACACTGGCAGGTCGACTACCACACCAACGGCTCCCAGAAATGTCCCGTCGCGCATCAGGCCCAGGGGTGACAAGCTAATCACATGCCCAATCATCGAGCCGTCCATGTCCCGTCCGCCGGTGCAGCTTTGGAGCTGGTCGACGCCGAAACCAAGCCACCGGGTCGCGATGAGGTGCGGCTGACGGTCGCCGCGTGCGGCATCTGCGGGACCGACGCGCGCTTCGTCAACGGCGACTTCCCCGGCATATCGTGGCCGCTGACTCCGGGGCATGAGATCGCCGGCAAGATCGCCGAAATCGGCGACGGCGTCCAGGATTTCGCAGTCGGCGATCGCGTCGCGGTCGGCTGGTTCGGCGGATGTTGCCAGCGCTGCGACCAATGCCGCAAGGGACAGTTCATTCACTGCGAAAACGGCAAGGTGCCGAGTTGGCAATATCCCGGCGGATATGCCGAGTCGGTGACCGTGCCGGTGAGCGCGCTGGCGCGCATACCGGCCGAGCTGTCCGATGCCGAAGCCGCCCCGATGGGATGCGCCGGCGTGACCACCTATAACGCGTTGCGGCACACCAACGCGCTGCCCGGCGACCGGGTGGCGGTACTCGGCGTCGGCGGCCTGGGCCACCTCGGGGTGCAATTCGCCCGGGCCATGGGTTTCGAGACCATCGCGATCAACCGCGGCACCGGCAAAGCCGACGACGCCCGAAAACTGGGCGCCCATCACTACATCGACTCCACGGCCAACGACCCCGCCGAGGCGCTCAAGGACTTGGGCGGCGCGACGGTCGTCCTGGCCACCGCCGGAAACTCCAAGGCGATGGCCGACACGGTCGGCGGCATCCTGCCCCGGGGCCAACTGGTCACCATCGGCGTCACGCCCGAACCGCTGCCGATCAGCCCGGTGCAGCTGATAACGCCGGGCATCAGCATCGTCGGCCATCCCTCCGGTACGGCGAAAGACGTCGAGGACACAATGCATTTCGCGGTCTTGTCCGGCGTAAGAGCGTGGATCGAGGAGCTGCCGCTGTCGCAAGCCGCGGAGGGCTACGCGGCCCTGGAAGGCGGCCGGGCGCACTACCGCACCGTTTTGACCATGTGACACAGTCGATTCGTGACTTCCGACCAAAGCGCGGTGTGGACGATCGGCCCGGCTGACGGTGAGTTGTTGCTGCGCACCGGCGTTAGCGGCAGGGCGGCGCGGATGGGCCATCGTCTTACCATCGCGATGACGCGCTGGCGTGCCACCGTGAGCTGGTCCGACTCCCAACCCGTCAGCGCACAGCTCACCGTCGAGACCGATTCGCTCGACGTGCTGCGTGGTGACGGCGGTGTCAAAGGGCTGTCCGGGGCGGAGAAGGCGCTGGTGCGGTCCAACGCCCTGAAGTCGTTGTCCGCCAGCCGGTTTCCCGAAATCTGCTATACAGCGGATGTCATCGAAAACGCCGGCGATAACTACCGCCTGATGGGCACTCTGCGCATTCGGGGAGTGTCGCGGGACCATGTCGTCGAGGTGCAGACCGAAGACCTCGGGGAATCATGGCGGATGTCAGTCGAATCCACCATCCGGCAGTCCGACTACGGCATCAAGCCGTACTCGCTGCTGATGGGGTCGGTCCAGGTCGCCGACGACGTGTCGTTGTCGTTCGCCGCCGTTCGCGCCCAGGGCAACTGAGGGCCGCGGTCACCGGCGCCGGGCGAGCTCAGGGTTGCGGGTCGGTCGCTGCGCGCGGGGCCGAGTCAACCGCCGGATCGCCGGTGTCACCGGGTATGTGCTCGAGCACCCGGGTCAGGTAGGGCTGTCGGTTACCGCCGTCCGACTGTCGTTCGCCACCGGCGCCCGGCTGCTCCTCCGGAACGCTGGCGTCCGAGACCGGTTCGCCGGCAGGGAGTTTCGTTTGTGGGGCCGGCGGCTTGGCCGGCGGGGCCGCCGGAAGCGGCGCGACGGCCGTCACCGCCTCGGCGATCTGGGGGGTGGGCGGCCACAGCGACATCGACGGCCTCTCCTGGCAGCTCGAAACGACTTTGCCGGTACCGGTTTTCGTGCAATCGATGGCCCAGGTGACGATCGCGCGCGGCGCGGCGCTGTCGGCGGCTGCAAGCACCGAATTCACCGACGACCAGCTGGTCGAGCACATCAGCGAACCCGTTCCGGCGCCCACTCAGAAGCGGCAGTTGTCCTACGCCGGGGCCATGACCGCGTTGGCGGCCGGTGCCATCACCTTCGTCGGGTCGGTATCACTCGCGGTGGGGATCCACGTGGGGCCGGCCAGCGCCGCCGGCGCGCCGAAGCACGCTACCCACCCGCCCACGATTATCACCGACCTCAGCTCGATCACCGAGGCCGCCGCCCGCAACGACACCAAAGTGCGTCAATTCGGCTCG